>JAHIKF010000418.1 GCA_018897875.1 Pseudomonadota bacterium
AAGTGGGTAATTGACATTTTTGTTAATTTTGGTTGACATTATTGTAAATAACATAAAAATGAGGGTCTGAAATTTTTATTCGCCTTCCAATGGACCCCCCAGCTTTAGACCGATGCTGACGCAAAATTCCAGTTCTTCATCTGTAAAGTCCGAGAGGTCCAATGGAGTCCGCCCCAGGTTTACCTGCTCCGGCGCCTTATCCAGGAGGCCGGTGTCCAGCATTAATTTCTGGAGCTTACTCCGGGCCTCACACGCCACCCGCATGAACCCTACCCTTGCGTTTTCGGTCCGTGCAGTTTGATAATTCCGCATGGCCTGGCGGCTAATTTGCATCCAAAACTTGATTTCCCTCCCCAAAGATTCGCCCTGATTGTGTGTCTTGACCTCTTCACGGTTTAACAGTTTGGCAACGACTAAATCTCTATCCACCTGGCGTGTACTGATTCCATAACTTAGCGCAATCTCGGCTATTTTTAGACCAGACTCCACCATCTCCTGAATTGCCAGAACTCGCTCTCGCCTGCCTAATGAAACGGTTTTTAGTTTGTCATCCATTGGGGGGGGTCACGAACCCCTGGGTTCCAGTACATCGAAGGCCATCACTTCATCTCTCCCCGCTTAATACCAAAATCAACCATGAGCTTCCCGGCCGCCTCCTTTTTCAAGAAGTTATCGGCCAAGTGATTCAGAGTGCCGTCTGGAAAGATGAGGCCGTTGCCTTTCAAAACTTGCCAACCCTCCAGGAGTTGCAGGAGGCCGACCTGGGCCAGTTCCGCCCACCCCTGGAAATCTACCCGGGTTTTCTCCCAGAGGGCCTCCAGGTCCACCTCAGTGCCTGGACGTGGGGGAGCAGGGAGCTGCCGCTTCACCTTTGGCCAGGCCGCAGCCAGACGTATGAGAATGGGGTCACGGGCCATGAGGGCCACGCCGTGGTAGTTTTCGGCCGCTCGATGGATCAGGAGGGCGTCATTCCACCCCATCTTCCGGACCTCCCTGGGGTTCTTGGGTCTTCATAAACTGGTCAAGGCCAATCTGCGCCAACTCCAGGAGTTTCAGGAAAGCCGCGGCGCTGTTCTTGATGACACATTTTTTCTTGATCTTTACCACCAGGTCAAAAAAGGCGTCGTAAGTGTTCAGATTCGCCAGGTAAACCACGTCCGCGGAGAAGGCCACCGCCGTCTCCTTGAGCAGCTCGTCCAGGCTCTCTATCTCCTCCGGCAGGAACATGAAATTCGCCAACTTGTATTGGAGGCGCTGCTCGGAGATTGCCGAAAACTTGATCCCCTCCAGGCTCTTGACCGTGTCCGAATCCAGCCCAGCGTAAAGTTTGGACTGGACGTTGCCGATGCTCTCCCACAACTCTTTCAGGATCACCAGGTCGTCCTGGCCCACAATGGCATTATGAGAAAGTTGGATCCCTATCTTTTCGTCGGTGCTCTTCTCGTCGGCCACCACCATAACCAGGATTTGCTCCAGGCCGGCTTGTCGGGCCGCCATGACCCGGTGATTGCCGGAGAGGACCAGGAGCTTACCGCCCTTCTCCCGGTAGCATAGGGGCAGGGAAGAAAGGTTGCCATCCTTGCGCACGTTCTCCACCAAGGACTGGAATTGCTCGGCCTTCATATAGCGGGCGTTCTTGTCCAGGAGCTTCAGCTCTCCCGGATCCACCAGCTCCAACCGGTAAGGGAACAGGTCCGCCAGCTTCTCATTGAGCAGTTTCAGGACTTCTCGAATTTCTTCAGCCATAACGGGATAACCTCGTTTAACTCGTGGAGGCCCAACTCCGTTTCGTAAACCAACTTGCCCGGGTCCCGGCGGGCTAGTTCATAGAGGCCCCGGTACTTCATGGAGACCGGCTTGTCGGTGAACACCATGGTCCGGCACTTGGGGATTTCCAGGAAGAACTTTTCCTCCAGGAGACGGCGCACCTCCCGGGTCTGGGTAACCAGGAGCAGGAGTTTGGCCAGGCGCCGGTAACGGGTGGAATTGACCACAAAGTCGGCCAACAAATACACGTCGCCGCCCCCCTGCATCCGGGAATAGATCAGGAAGCCGAAAACTTTGCCGTCTACTGCCAAAACCAGCGGGACTTCGCCGTCCGATGGGACGCCCACCCCCTTGGATAGGTACACGTCCCGGTAGTAGTTCACGATCCTGTTGCTGCTGGGGGCGATAACGAGCTTAGAGGCCGGCGTGATCTCGTCTTCGTCCCCCAGGCGGGCGAAAGGCACAAACTCCGAATGCCGCTGCTGCTTCATCACTCCCCGGTGCAGTGCGGTCATGTTCGAGTAAATGTAGACCGGCT
>JAHIKF010000419.1 GCA_018897875.1 Pseudomonadota bacterium
AGACTATTATTTGTCATTCTGAGCGTAGCGAAGAATCTCTCTTTTTAAGCCGCCGAGATTCGTAACGAAGCTGCGCTCCATTCAGAATGACATGAATATTCAATGTCTTTTGACTGCACCTTCGTATGAGATGCCACGATGGACATGAGCCCCATTTTATGATCCCGCCCACCCTGATTGAGGGCGTGCGGCTTAACTGCGATATCGCCAGTGCCGGGCAAGCCGGGCACTTCTCCCTGTGCGGTCTCTTGATGCGCCTGCGCCAGCTCTACAAGTGGGAGCACGGGCTGGCTCCCTGGGTGGAGCCCGAAGTGGCAGACGCCCTGGAATGGATCGCCCGGCGGGAGCGGACCTGGGATGACCTGGAAGAGGCGTCCTGGCGCACCCTGCCCTGGGGCGCGGCCGCCATCGACCCCTTTGCGGTGGAGACTCTCAACCGCCATCTCCTGGCCCAGGGGCTGGCCTATGGCGCCGGCTTGAGCCGGGGCCTCGCCCCCACCTTCTTCCTGGGAGAACTCCTGGAAGAGCGGCGGGTGGGGGAGTTGACCATCCTGATCCTGGGGCCTGAGCTGGCCCGGGACCTGGACGCCTCCCCAGGCCTGTGCCAGGGAACCCTGATCTATGCCCGCCGCCAGGCCCTGGCCTTTTACCTCTGGGACCATTTGTCCGACCCCACCCAGCAGGGCAACGCCTACCTGCAACTAGCCCTGAAATCCTATAAGATCAAACTCAAGGACCTGCTCGCTGACCCCGAGGCCCTACAGGAGCAGTTCAACGCCTTTCTGGCCGGGGAGCTGGAAGCGGTCATCCGCCACGAGATGGGTGAGGCCCTGGAGCCCAGCCTACAAGACGCCTTCCCCGCGGTGCTGCAACGCTTCCCGCAAACCCGGCTGGAACTCTGGGTGCGGACCCTCAAAGACGCCCTGGCCGACGTCAACGAGTGGGGCCGCCTGGCTTATATCGTCAATGAGGAGCGCCTGCCGTCCCTGGCGGTGATGCTGGCCTGGCGCCCGGGGCTCCTGCCGGAGTTGGCGCCGGCCTTTCAGGACCTGCTGGCCACCGGCGACTGGGGCGTTATGGATGCGGCCCGCCGCCAAGCCCTTTCCCGCCTGCGGGAGATGGCCGCGGGCTTGGGCACCCTGCTGGAGGCCCCGGAAGCCGCCTCGCCCGCCTGGCTCCAGAACGAACTCCACCGCCGCTACCTGGCGCCGTTGGGGCTGTGAAGCGGAATCTGGCTGTTATGAGTCACCCGGGACGCCCTAAACCTGACTAAGGATAAGGGGGCCTCATAGGGCAGAGATGGGCTTTCCCAAGGAAGTCCAGCCCCTAAATCCCCCGATAGGCTTTGTCTCCCGGCCGCTACGGGGCGGAAAGGCCCGGCCCCCTGCTCTTTTATGCGGAAAATATATATTTATAATTATGTTTGGATAAAATATACTTAAGAATAAAATTCAAGGTTCTGAACCCAAAAATCAGGGTTCCCCTGATTGCTCTTTTCATTTGCTTTTGTCAATATTTTGACCCATGCCGATTGACCATGGGAAAAGCAGACTTAAATTTAGATTGACAATTGCGCTGGATTGATGCTAATAGTTTTGATATACTGCTTGCGATATTTTTCACAACCGTCAATGATTTGATAGATTTGATAATGACGGGGAGGGGTTGTAGGTGACAAAAAAACTGGATAAGACGGCCCCTGAGAGGAAAGCCGTAACGATCAGCTTAACACCATCTCTTGAACCGAAATTAGGCCGTGTATATTCGAACTATGTCCAGGTTGCTCATACTCAATATGAATTTACTATTCGCTTCGGAGATTTCTCTCCCCTACGAAGTGAGGATTTGGTCAAGCAAAAAAGTGGGGATAAAATTATAGTCCCAAATATTGTGGAAATAATCATCACACCGGATTTAATCCCTGAAGTTATGAAGGCTTTGGAGACAAACTATACTAGATTTCTCGAGAATTTTAGGGGCCTCACCAAGGAGGAAGAAGGAACCGAGGATCATTAAAATGGCTACCATTAGAGATATGAGAAAAACCATGGTTATTGGCACGCCGATTGCATTTGGTTATAGGGGAGAAGATACGACGAGCCCTTTGCGGTCTTCAATTCCTGATAGCGTAGAATTTTCAAAAACAAACCTTTATACAGAATGCTTACAATTAAGAGCGGAAAATGCCAAATTGAAGGCGGAGAATGAGGGCCTAAGGGCAAAGGTGGTTGCTATGCAAGCAACAAATTCTGCTGAAAAGTTTCTGGAAATTCGCGAAATAGCAAGAGAACAGGCTAAGGAAGAGGTTCGGGCCTTTTTTAAGGAGCACCATGGAGAGGCTATTTTCCCAAGTGATGTAATGGAGGCCCTCTCACTCGATTACGATCTGGTTTATGAAATTTGTGAAGAATTGGAGAGAGAGGGAGCCGTTAAGGGACTATGACAAAAATTACAGATGAAACACATCAAAGAGTTTTTAGGAAGGTCGGTGATGCCATTGAGGGGGATCACATTTATGCCAGATGCCAAAAGCCGGGTGCTTGGAAATTATTTAGGAAATCAGATACGCATAGGGGCAGTAACTGCATTTTAAAAATAGATGCCTACGCCAGGATAGAGAGAGCTTTCACAAATATTCAAAAATAATCCACTTTAAAATTATTCCCCCTCCAAGGCAGCCTCCGGGCTGCTTTTTTATTGGGCCTCCCCCTATCTCCCTCCCCAGCTAAATTTTTCGAGAAAATCCCGGAACTGCCTATAATAAGGCAGACCCCCTTAATCATGATAAGGTGCCCAAGCAGAGCTTGGGGCTATGATCTCGTTCTCAAGCAAGATTTTGGGAACGAGAGTGAAAATGCTTTTTTCGACCAGCTAAATAATCCTGACCACTGCCCCCTGGCAACTACCTCCCCGCCCCCACAGACCTTTTGCTTTTTCTGCCGCGCCAAGCTATAATTGATTGAAAAAAATTAAGGGGTTGAGGCGAGGGTGACTGGCAGCCTCCGGCACGAGTCCGGCCGGCCCCTCCCCCATACAAAAAATACCAACATGCTCGATCCCCATCAGGAAAAAGTGCTCATTCTGGACTTCGGCTCCCAGTACACCCAGCTCATTGCCCGGCGGGTGCGGGAGCTCAAGGTTTACTGCGAAATTCACCCCTACATCATGCCGCTCGCCAGCATCCAGGAGTTTGCCCCCCAGGGCATCATCCTGTCGGGAGGCCCCCGGAGCGTCTATGACCGGGACGCCCCTTCTGTGGACCCGGACCTGTTCAGCCTCGGGGTGCCGGTCCTGGGAATCTGCTACGGCATCCAGCTCCTCAACCATCTCCTGGGCGGCGAGGTGGCCCCGGCCGGAGCCCGGGAATACGGTCACAAAACCTTCACCATCAGCAATTTTGACGATCTGTTTTACGGCCTGAACGCCGAAGAGCAGGTCTGGATGAGCCACGGCGACCGGGTGGAGCACCTGGCGCCGGGGTTCGAGGTGATCGGCCGCAGCGACAGCTGCCCCACCGGGGCTATCCGGGACGTCTCCCGGCGGCTGTACGGGGTGCAGTTTCATCCCGAAGTGCACCACACGCCCCGGGGCAAGGAGATCCTCAGCAACTTCCTGTTCCGCATCTGCAAGCTCAATCCCCTGTGGACCATGGCCTCCTTCATCGAGACCGCCACCGAAAACATCCGGCAGCAGGTGGGCGACGGCCAGGTCATCTGCGCCCTGTCCGGCGGGGTGGACTCCTCCGTCACCGCGGTGCTGGTCCACCGGGCCATCGGCGACCGCTTAACCTGCGTCTTCGTGAACAACGGCCTGTTGCGCAAACGGGAGGCGGAGGAAGTCTTTCACCTCTTCCGGGAGCATCACCACCTCAACCTGGTTTACGTGGACGCCACCGTGGACTTCTTGTGCCAGTTGGAAGGGGTCATCGACCCGGAGGAGAAGCGGCGCCGCATCGGCCACGAATTCATCCGCATCTTCGCCGCCGAAGCCAAGAAGCTGGGCGGGGTCAAGTACCTGGCCCAGGGGACCCTTTACCCCGACGTCATCGAAAGCGTTTCTTTCAAGGGGCCGTCGGCCACCATCAAGACCCACCACAACGTCGGGGGCCTGCCCACGATCATGCCCTTGAAGCTGCTGGAGCCCCTACGAGAGCTGTTCAAAGACGAAGTGCGGGAAGTGGGCCGGGAGTTGGGCCTGCCGGATTCTCTGGTCTGGCGCCACCCCTTTCCCGGGCCGGGGCTGGCCATCCGCATCCTGGGCGAAGTCACCGCCGAAAAACTGGATATCCTCCGGGAGGCCGACGCCATCGTCTCCGAAATGATGCTGGCCAGCGAATTCTATCGCCAGGTTTGGCAGGCCTTTGCGGTGCTCTTGCCCATCCGCACCGTGGGGGTGATGGGGGATGAACGCACCTATGAGTACGTCGTCGCCTTGCGCATTGTCGATTCCATCGATGCCATGACCGCGGATTGGAGCCGCCTGCCGCATGAATTTCTGGCCGGGATGGCCAACCGCATCATCAACGAAGTCAAACGGGTCAACCGGGTGGTGCTGGATATTTCGTCCAAGCCGCCGAGCACTATTGAGTGGGAGTAAGCAGTGAGCAGTGAGCAGTGAGCAGTTGTAGGGCGCGTCCTACACGCCAATAAAATTTGCATCTTCAGATTAATGGTGCGTGAGACGCACCCCACGCACCCTGGTTCCCAAGCTTGGCTTGGGAACCCATTGGGAGGCCAAGCTCGGCTTTCCAGTAACTAAATTACTGCGGATGCCCAAGCAGAGCTTAGGAATGAGAACCTAATCCCCCCTACCCCCCTTTAGAAAAGGGGGGAGAAAATACCGCTTTTTAAGTCCCCCTTTTTTAAAGGGGGATTTAGGGGGATTATAAAAATGATTTTCTTCTGAAGAAACTCTCTTATATGGCAACCAGCAAAAAAGATCAGGCAACCACGGCGCCGACGCCCCCCCCGGAATCCGGCCTCAAGTTCTTCCGGGAGATTCTGGGGCAGGATTGGGTCGTGTCCCATCTGAAAGCCGCCATGATAGCGGGCCGGCTGTCTCATGCCTACCTGTTTTTAGGGCCGGGGGGCGTGGGCAAGGCCACCACCGCCCGGGCGTTGGCCGCGGCCCTCAACTGCACCCAACCCGAAGCCGATGGCGATGCCTGCGGGACCTGCCCCTCCTGCCGCCGCCTGGCTGCGGGCACCCATCCCGACTTTCTGGTGATCACCCCGGAAGAGTCCAAGGCCCAGATCAAGATCGAGCAGATCCGGGAACTGCGCCGCCTGACTGCTTATCCGCCCCTGGGCGGCGGCTGGCGGGTAGTGCTCATCAAGCCCGCCGAAGCCCTGAGCGCCGCCAATGACGCCGCGGCCAACGCCCTGTTGAAAACCCTGGAAGAGCCGCCCCCCCAGCACCTGTTGGTGCTCACCGCCCGGGGAGAAGCCGACCTTTTGCCCACTATCGTGTCCCGGTGCCACAAGCTGGCCTTTGCGCCGCTGCCGTCGGCCCTGATCATCCAGGAACTGGAGAACCGGCGCGCTCTGCCCCGGTCCCAGGCGGCCCTGGTGACCGCCCTGAGCGGCGGGTCTCTGGGCCGGGCCCTGGCCCTGGACCCGGAGGAACTGGTGCGGCAGCGGGACCAGGTGCTCTCGGACCTGGACCACATAAACCGGGGTGAAACCGGCCTGGTTTTGGAGTGGGCCCAGCGCCTGACCCAAAATCGCACTGACCTGAACAATTTTCTCCTGCTGGCGCAACTCTGGTACCGGGACCTCTTGCTGTCCCATTTTCAGGCGCCTGCCAGCCTCCTGGCCCATCAGGACCTCTTGTCTGCCCTGGAACAAGCCCGGGCCGGCGGCGCCCCGGCAACCTGGTTCGCCAGCTTCGCGGCCCTGGGAGTGGCCCAGCGTCATCTCCAGGCCAACCTCAACCCGGAATTGACCCTGGATATCCTCGGGTTGCGCTTGCAGCGCCACGGGAACCCCTATGACTCTCGTTAAGATATGCCTCGGTCCCGGCAACCACTGCTGTCTGGTGGATCCGGGGCCGTTCTCCCTCAAACCGCAAGACCGGGTGGTGATAGAACATGAGGGCGGCCTGAGGCTCGGCAAGGTGGTAGGCGTCTACCCGGACCCCGACATGCAATTTTCCGGCCGGCTGAAGAGCCTGATGCGGGTGGCCACCCCCGAAGACCTGGCCCAGGAAGAAAACAACCTCCTCCTGGAACAGCGGGCATTGCAGTTTTGCCAGGACCGGGTGGAGGGCCACAAGCTGCCCATCTACCTGGTGCAGGTGGAATGCCTGTTCGACGCCTCCAAGATCGTCTTCTATTTCACCGCCCCCGGGAGAGTTGACTTCCGGGAACTGGTCAAAGATCTGGTCCAGGAGTTCCGTATCCTCTTCCAAATAGACCCGGTCGGCAAAAAAATTGTCGACGATTTCTTTCTTGATGTGAAATTTTAAGGCATCTAAGGTCTTATCGACTTCGTCCATGTCGGCTCCCTGGTCCCCAGATCCAAAGATCTGCAGCTTGATCGCAGGAGATTGAAGCCCTTTACGCCTCGGAATCCGGCTCGGCCGGCGGCACCGGTGATACCTCGCCGATGCCGAGTTCCGCCAGAGAGAATTCCACCTCTCGCCTGTCCTCCATCTCCAGGGTGACGGTCTCCCGGATGAAATTATAGCGGATGATTTTCCCTTCGCCCCCGGGGGCCTGGAGGCGTTTCCCCACCTTGGGCAAAGACTTCCGGAGCTCCTGGTAAGAGGAGTACTCGTAGGTGAGGCAGCACATCAGGCGGCCGCAAATCCCGGAGATCTTATTGGGGTTGAGGCTGAGCTGCTGTTCTTTGGCCATGCGCACGCTCACCGGCTCGAAATCCCGGAGAAAGGAGGCGCAGCACAGGGCCCGGCCGCAGATTCCCAGGCCGCCC
>JAHIKF010000420.1 GCA_018897875.1 Pseudomonadota bacterium
AAGGGGCCGATATCTCGAAAAGTCTCCACTCCTCCCCAAAGGTTATCCTGGTCGTCCCGCAACGCTGAAGCAGCTATCATGATCTCTATTTTTTGCCCCAACCGGTTTTGCAAGACCACTTCCCGGGATACCGGCTCGCCTTGGTTCATGGCCATTTTCATGGGACATTCCCGGCCGCACAAACTGCTCTTCAGGATATCACCGCAGAATCGCCCCAGGGCCTCCTCCCGGGAATAACCGAGGAGTTGTTCTCCGGCCCGGTTAAGATCAGTAACCCGCAACTCTCCATCCACCGTAATCACCCCATCCGCCATGCTCTGAATGATAAAATGGGGCCAGTCGACTGACTCGTATAACGGTGGTTGTTTTCCCAATGAAACCTCCCGAATAAATGCGCTGCCGATTCGAAGGCTTGGAAAGATTTAGGCCTTTTCCACCATACTCAAGAATTCATCGAACAAGTAATCGGCGTCATGGGGGCCCGGGGAGGCCTCTGGGTGGTACTGGACCGAGAAGGCCCGGAGTCCGGGATGGCGCAACCCCTCTAACGTCCCGTCGTTGAGGTTGACATGGGTCAGCTCCACCGCCGGGTCGGGAATGGACGCCAGGTCCACGGCAAAACCGTGATTCTGGGAGGTGATCTCCACCCGGCCGCTTACAAAATTCTTCACCGGCTGGTTGGCCCCCCGGTGTCCGAACTTGAGCTTGAAGGTCCGGCCCCCTAAAGCGAGCCCCAGGAGCTGGTGCCCCAGACAGATGCCGAATATGGGCTGGGCCCCCAGGCACTGGCGGACGTTGTCCACGGCATAGGTGACCGCGGCCGGGTCCCCGGGACCGTTGCTAAGGATGAGGCCGTCGGGCGCAAGCGCCAGGACCGCGGCGGCCGGGGTGGTGGCCGGCACCACCAGGACTTCCAGGCCTCGCTTTTTTAAGTTCCTGATAATATTAAACTTTACTCCGTAATCGTAAAGGATCACCTTGGGGCGGCGTTTTTGGGCCCACAAGGCGGCCAGGTCTTCGGGGCCGGAGCCATCAGCCGTGACCTCGGGCCACCAATAGGGGCGGTCACAGGTCACCAGGGGCACCAGGTCCAGGCCCTCCATGCTGGGCAGTTCCCGAGCCCGGCGTACCAGGGAGGCGGGGTCCAGATCAAGGGTCGAGATAATCCCCCGCATGGCCCCCACTTCCCGGAGGCGTTTCGTAATGGCCCGGGTATCGAGCCCTTCCACCCCCAGTTTGCCGGCGCCCTTAAGGTAATCCGCCAGGTTGCCTTGGGCGCGCCAGTTGGAAGGGTAGGGGTGGTGCTCCTTGACGATAAACCCCTCCACCTGGACCCCCCGGGATTCAATATCCTCGGGATTGACCCCGTAATTCCCCATGAGGGGATAGGTCATGGTGACGATCTGCCCTTTGTAGGACGGGTCGGTGAGGACCTCCTGATAACCGGTCATGGCGGTGTTGAACACCACCTCGCCGGAAGACTCGCCGGCACCGGTGAAAGACCGCCCCCATAAGACCAAACCATCTTCCAAACCCAGTAACGCCTTCAAAGACTACCTCGAAGTTCCATAGTTTTCCTTTAAATATAACATAGCTACGAGCCGAGGCAGTTTTTTTTTGCAACCGGATCACGGATCAAGGTTCCGGCCGCCGGTGCGCCGCGCTCCGGCTAGGGGGGGAGGCAAGAACCGCCAGACACCAGTTCTCGGATAGGCTTTAATTTAACTTAGGAATATCAAGCTGTTATCTATGGCCAAAAAAACGGCTGCATATAACGTCCGTAGCGGGGCGATTGAGGTGCAATCAATGGTTTACCCTGAGCCTGATTTTTGGGGCCTACTCAGACGCCGGGCCCTGGGGGCGCTTTTCGGCCCATTTTGCCCTCCGGCGGCTTGGCCGAGGGCCGTTACTCGGCATAGACTTTCTGGGCCAACGCCGCGATCAACTCCGCCTGGCGGCGGGCCGCGCCCTGGTGGGGGACCAGGGCCGCCTGGGCTCGCCGGCCCATCTCCTCCCGTTTCCGGGGGTGGTCCAGGAGCTGCCGGACGGCCTGGACCAGGGCCGCGGCGTCGTGGACCATGATCCCGGCGCCGGCCTCTTCCAGGATCTGCTGTGCCCAGAGGAAATTTTGCAGATTGTGGCCATAGATGGGCACCAGGCCCCAGGCCGCGGGCTCCAGGATATTCTGACCGCCATGCGGCACCAGGGACCCGCCCACAAAGGCGACGTCGGCGGCGCCGTACAGGGTAAAGAGGTCGCCGATGGTGTCGACGATCACCACGGCAGGCGTGCGGGCCGCCCGGCCGGACTTGAGCCCGGTCCACAACTGGCAGTTAAGGCCGCGCCGGGCCAAGAGGCGGGCCAGGTCGGGGGCGCGTTGGGGATGCCGGGGGGCCAGAACGAGCCTCAGAGCAGGGTAGGGGCCCAAAAGTTCCTGAAAGGCGTCCGCCACCAATTCCTCTTCGCCGGGATGGGTGGAGGCCGCCAGCCATACCGGCCCGCCGGCCTGCCCCGGTTCGGCTTCAGTTCCCTGCAGGAAACCGCGAAATTCCTGGAGGCGAGATTCGTCCCGGCCCTGGAGCAGACGGTCGTATTTCAGGTTGCCGGTGAGATGCAGTCTGGAGGGGGAAATCCCCAGGCGCTGAAACCGTTGATAATCAGGCAGAGACCCCGCGGCTACGACATCATAAAGATTAAATATACCGGATAGATACCGCTTATATTTAACAAACCTTCTTAAGGAATGATCGGAGAGCCGGGCGTTGACCAATGCCAGGCGCACTCCCCGTCGGTGCGCCTGGCTCAAAAAGTTCGGCCAGATCTCCGATTCCAGGCCGACGAACACCTGGGGACGCAGATAATCCAGATAGCGCCTGACGGCCCAGGGAATGTCCAAGGGAAAGTAGCAGACCAGGGCGCCCTGGGGGGAAAAGTGTTTGCGAGCCAGCATTTGCCCGGTTTCGGTGCCGGTGCTGATGATAAAGGCGGCCCGGGGCAGGAGGGTCCGGAGTTCGGCGACCAGGGGGATGACGGCCTGGATTTCGCCCACGGAGACGCCGTGGAGCCACAGGCGGGGCGAGCCCTGTGGTTGCGGCCCTTCCGGCAACTTCAGGCCCAGGCGAGGCAAAAAACTTTCCCCCTGGCCCCGGGATTTCAGGTGCCAGGAGAAATAGGGCCAGCCCACCAAACCGGCGACGGTGCTGACCAATTTATACAGTGGTAATAATATGTTATCCACTATATCTCATAAACCTTCTTAATTATATCCAGCCATTGAGGACGAACCTTGAGGTATTCCGAGAGGATAAGGCTGTGGTCAAAAGCCAGGACCGGAGGCAACAGTTCCGGGGCAAAGATCGCTAGGCGCCGGGCGTCATCGGCGGCCCGGGGTTGGCCTTCGCCCTGAGCCACGTAAACGGTGGTGATGGTGTGTTGCCGGGGGTCGCGCCGGGGGTCCGAATACGTATGGAACTGCCCCAGCAGGGTCACCGTGAGTCCCGTTTCCTCCCGGGCCTCGCGTATTGCCGCGGCCTCCAGGGATTCGCCGTAATCCACAAACCCCCCGGGCAAGGCCCAGCCGGTCGGCGGATTGGCCCGTTCAATCAATACCAAACCCTGGTCCTGGAACTCGATGATGATATCCACGGTGGGTACCGGGTTGCGGTGCCTGCGGGTTTCGTAACCGCACCGGGAGCACTTTTCTTCCGTCAGCATATTTAAGTTGACATAATATATATTATCAGACGTTATGCTTAATGGTGGAATTCTCGCTTGGAGAACCTTTTGAGATCATCGTAATTCACCGACACGATCTGCCAGGTACCGTGGCTGGGTTGGCGCCGCATTTGAAACTGAAAGGTATCCTTGGTCTTAGGGTCGGTCAGGGTCACCACGGCTTCATCACCCTGGGTGTCGATCTGGGCCACGGTGGCGGCCGCGGCAATTACCAGGATCTTGGAGTAGTCCAGGTTGAGCAGGTAGCGTTCCACCACCGCCCGTATCTGGGCCTCGAAGGTCTCCAATAATTTGGGCAGGAACAGATTGGCGAACTTGCGCCCCAGTTGCCGGGAAAACTTGGTCCATTCATCCGCGGATTGGTCTTCCGGAGTCGCCAGATCCTTACTGGAAGCCTCGACCAGATTATTTAAAATCTCTTTTAAATTAACATAGTTAAAGAACTTATCCATGTCCCGGGCTTGCAGGGCCAGGGCCGCCTGCTGCAAGGCGTAGCGGGGAGAGTTGGCCCAGCGCCAGTAAAGGCCGCCGGCCACAGCCCCACCCAGGACCACGATGGTCACGGCGATTATCCAGGTTTTCCGCTGCATGGTGCTCCTTTGGGCTGATTTTGCTATAGTAACAGGATAAATATACTATACCCTAATTGATGGCGGGATTGAACTGTCATGAAAAAAATGAACAAAATGATAAATTGCCTTGGTCGGGGGCGATGAACTCCCCCCGCTTGCTTGACCGCCATATTCTGGACAATGGCCTTAGCCTGGAATTTTGGGACCTATCCCGGCCGTTGGTCGGCGACCGCAGGTTCGTCTGCCTTGAGGCCCGAATAGCCATTCCCATCCGGGCCGAAACGCTGCCGCCGGAGTTTAAAGCCCAGGCCGACCAGGTTGTGGAGGCGCTGGGAGAGGAAATTATCTTCTCTCAAAGGCAGGAGCGCAACTTTATTGCCGCCTCAAAGGCCCCGGCCCTGCTTCAGGATATGCAGGACCGAATTCTGGCCCTGGCGCCCGATTATTTCGGGCATGCTGATTTTGCCGCCCGGTTCATCCGGAAAAAATGCGCCGAACGGCAGGAATTACAGCAGTGGCAGCGTTTAGATACCAGGGGCGACCTTACCTGACCCAGCCCTACCCTCCCAACTTAATAAATCGGCTCTATTTCCACGCCTGAGCCCACAATACCGGGGAAATTTATGCAGAACGG
>JAHIKF010000421.1 GCA_018897875.1 Pseudomonadota bacterium
AAAAAGTGGAACCGATTTAATGCCTTATGGTTACTAAACCCGGCGACATCAGCTACTCCCTCTCCCCCCGCTTCGGGGGGAGAGGGTTGGGGTGAGGGGGGCAGAACAACCGCATGCAATTTTCTAACCGGACAATGCTGACAAATAATAGTCTTTTGATTGCTCTTTCGTATAATATCCTCCCGGTCATTCTCAGCCCGGCTTAATTCATGATGACGATTATGAAAGTGCGCCGTGCGCTTCTCACCATCGCCTCCTACGTAACCACAGACATCAGCACCCGCCGAACAACTGCACCGCGACCTCTTCCCCCTTAAATAAACCTTCCACTCCCAGGGGGATCATCACCAGGCCGTCGCTTTTGACCAGGGGGGAGAGGAGCCCCGAGGGCCCCAGGACCGGGTCGGCCCACAGGGTCGTTTCCTCCCGGCGCAGCCGCACCCGGACGTAGTCTTCCCGGCCCGTGGCCCCGGCCAGGTTCCGGGACAGCACCGCGGGCACGCGGCGCCCCCAGGGGGAGTGGCCGATTGCGCCCGCCAGGCGCAGCAGCAGCGGCCGGCCCAGCACCTCCATAACCACCGCAGCGGAGGCCGGGTGCCCCGGCAGCCCCATGAGGGGCTTAAGACGCATGTCCCCCAGGGCCGCCAGGATGGTGGGTTTGCCGGGCCGGAGCGCCACCCCGTGCACCAGGATCTCGGAGTCGGGCAGGTCCTGGATGGCGGTGAGCGTCAGGTCCCGGACCCCCACGGAGCTGCCGCCGGAGATCAGGATCAGGTCCGCGGCCATGAGGGCCGCGGCCAGGGTTTGTCGTAAGGCGCCAAAATCATCCGGAATAATGCCGTGCATCAGGGGCAGGCCGCCCCACTCGGCCACCTGGGCCGCGGCCAGGTAAGCGTTGGAATCCCGCACCTGCCCCGGCCGGGGGTTCGCGTCCAGGGGAACAATCTCATCCCCGGAGGAGATAATGGCCACCCGGGGTTTTTTATAAGCCGCCAGCCGTCTTATGCCCAAGGCCGCCAGGAGGCCGATCTCCTGGGGGCGCAGCCGCCGGCCGGCCGGAAAGAGCGTCTCGCCCCGGGCCACGTCCTCCCCGGGCGTGAGCAAACTTTCGCCGGGGGCCACGGCCCGGCGCACCTCCATGGTGCCGTCCGGGTGCTCGGCGGTGTATTCGATCATCACCACCGCGTCGGCGCCCGGAGGCAGCATGGCGCCGGTGGCCACCCGCAGGGTCTCGCCGGGACCCACGCCCCGGGTGGGGGCTACCCCCATGGGCACCTCGCCTTTGATTTCCAGGTACTGGGGCGCGCCGACGCTGGCCCCGAAGGTATCCCGGGCCCGGACGGCGTAGCCGTCCATGGTGGCGCGCAAAAATCCCGGCACATCCTCCGGCGCACTGATGGGCGCGGCCAGGACCCGGCCGCCGGCCGAAGCCAAATCTAGTTCCTCCACCCCCACCGGGACAAACCGGTCATAATGGGCCAGGACTTCTTCCCGGGTCTTCAGGCGGAAGAATTCTAAGGAAGGCATTTGGTTTAATACTCTAAAATTGGCAAATCAGTCATGTAGGGCGGGCACTGCCCGCCATCAATAATGCACAGGCGGGACGCCTGTGCCACCGGATTTGATTGTTGGTGCGCAGTGCGCACCCTACATTTTACTGGCCGAGGAAAGTGAGGCCGCAGGCCCCGGTTCCCCGGCTCCTCCTCTCGTTCCCAAGCTCCAGCTTGGGAACGCCAATTGTTCGCGAAGCTCCGCTTCGCATGATGGTGCGTGAAACGCACCCTACATTTCTAAGGGGCAATCTCCAGCGCCCCCGGTCCAAAAGTTTCGATATGAAAACTAATGGCCGACCTGACGTCCGCCATGGCTTCCTCATAGGTATCACCCTGTCCAATCACCACCCCCTTTAATCCCAAGGGGTAAGCGATGTAACCATCCGGGTGTTTTTCGACGATAACTTTAACGGGCTTCATAAGGTTGCCCTCGTAGAAGATCGAGATAATCGTAGATTAGCACAGGCTGGAAGCCTGTGCTACCAGGGTTTGATTTATGGCGGGCAGTGCCCGCCCTACATTTTTTTCGGGGAAGCTGGGGCCGTCGGCCCCTGGCCCCCTTCCCCAGATCATCTTATCCCTAAGCCCGCGAAAAAATCCGCACGTCCACTGCGAAGAGGCCTCTCTCATAGAGGAGCAGCGGGTTGAGTTCGATCTGGTCCAGTTCCGGGTGTTTGCCGGCAAAGATGGCCAGGGCCTTCATGGCGGCCAGCAGGGCCTTGGTGTCCCGGGGGGGTTGGCCCCGGTAGCCGGTGAGCAACGGGTAGCCCTTGATTCTTTTCATCAGGTCTTCTAATTCGGCGTCTTCCGCCGGCAGGATGCAGAAGGCCACGTCTTTGTAGATCTCGGTGTTGACGCCGCCCAGGCCGAACATCAGGGTGGGGCCGTACTGGGGGTCGGTGACGGTGCCCAGGATGACTTCCAGGCCGCCGGGTTTGGCCATGGGAGAGACGCTGACGCCGTGGACGGTGACCCAGTGCTCATAGAGCCGGGTGGCGTCTATGATCTCCTGGTAGGCCTGGCGCACTTCCTCGTCATTTTCCAGCCCCAGGTAGACGCCGCCCATCTCGGTTTTGTGGGCCAGCTGGGGTGAGGCGATTTTCATGGCCACCGGGTAGCCGAAGGACCGGGCCAGTTCCACGGCCTGCTCGGGCTCCAGGGCCAGGGGCGCGGCGGCCGCGGGAATCCCGGCTTGGGCGATCAGGGCGGCGGCTTCCGGGGGCGGAAGCAGCTGGAGCCCCTCGGGGACCGCCACCGGGGGCCGGCCGGGGGCCGAGGCGGGCCGGGGGTCGAACCGGAAGAACTGGGCCAGGGCCGCAATCCCCCGCTCCGGGGTGGGAAAGACCGGGATGCCGGCCTCATAAAACTTCTGGCGCTCTTCCCGTTCCACCTCGGCCCCGCCCAGGTAGACGACCAGCTCCGAGGCGCCGGGGGTGACCTGTTGGGAGGCCCCGGGGATTGGGTCCCCGAAGATTACCACCTGGGTGTCGTACTCTCCCCTGGTTTTGTCCATCACCTGCTTGTAGAGGTCCGGGGCGCTGATGGCGTCGCCGGTCAAATCCACCGGGTTGCCCACGGCGCAGTGGGCCGGCAGCATCTCCCGCAGCCGTTCTTTCAGGATGGGATTGGGTTCCGGGACCAATAGGCCATGCTTTTCGGCCTCGTCGATGGCCAGAATCGCCGCCCCGCCGGAGGAGGTGCTGATCATGAGCTTTTTGCCCTTAGGCTTGGGGAGATAGGCCAGGGCCTTGGCAAAGTCGAAGAGTTCCTCCAGGGTGTCGGCCCGGTGGACCCGGTACTTGCGGAACAGGGCGTCATAGATGGCGTCGGTCCCGGCCATGGATTTGGTGTGGGACTCGGCGGCCCGGCTCCCCTGAACGGTGCGGCCGGCCTTGAGGATAACCACCGGTTTTTCCGCCTCCCTGAGGGCATCGAGGAAATAGGAGGCCCGTTTGACCCCTTCGAGATAGAGGGCGATGACTTGGGTGTTGGGGTCCTGGTTGAAGTACATGAGCACCTCGGCTTCATCCACGTCCACCCGGTTGCCCAGCGACACGAAGCCGCTGACGCCCAGGTGTTCGGCCGCGGCCATATCCAGGAAGGCGGCGCCCACAGTGCCGGACTGCGACGCCAAGGCGATGCGGCCCCGGGTGGTGATCAGGGGCCAGGAGGCGCACATCAGTTCATGGGGCATGTTGACCCCTTGACA
>JAHIKF010000042.1 GCA_018897875.1 Pseudomonadota bacterium
CTCCAAGGTGGCCCGGGCTGAAGTCCTGGGGGAATACATGGTTCCCGGGACTTTCGTAGCCTACTCCCTGGCGGACCTGGCCGGGAAACTCCCCGAATTTCAGGCTCTGGGGGCGGTAATCGCCAAGCGGGACCGGGCCCACCTGGGCCTGGGGGTCAGTCTCTGGCCCTCCCTTGAAACCCTGTACAGCCTGGCGGGCCTCCAGGGGCTCACGTACCCCCTGGTGGTGCAGCCTTTCCTGGACAGCGCCCGGGACTTGCGGGTGGTGGCGCTGGCCGGCTACGTCGAGGCCTATGAACGGGTCAACCCCCACAGCTTTCGCAAGAACCTCTTTCAGGGTGGTTCATCCCAACCCGCCGCCCTCACCCCGGCCCAGGAGAATTTTTGCCGGCAAGTGATGGCTCGGGGAAGATTTCCCTATGCGATTCTGGACCTGCTCCTGGATCCCCGGGATGGCAGTCCTTATCTCTCAGAAATCAGCTTCAAGGGAGGATTAACCGGGGCCCGTCTCTCCCAGGCCGAGTTTCACCGCCGCATTGCCGCCCTGGAAGAGGATTTTATTCTACAATGGGAAACCTCATCGAAGACCCGGCCTTAAGGGATCGCCTCCACGTCTTTGTGGATCGGACCAGCGCCGGCCAGCAGTTGGCCGCCCACCTCAGCGGGTATCGTGGCCAGGAGATTCACCTCTTCGCCATTCCGGCCGGGGGCGTGCCGGTGGCGGTGGAGATCGGCCGCGCCCTGTCGCTTCCCCTGGATCTCATCATTGTCCGCAAAATCCAGCTCCCCTGGACCACGGAAGCCGGCTTCGGCGCCCTTGATCCCGCCGGCCAGGCCATTTTTAACCAAGACTTGCTGCGCCGCATGCCCCTGTCCCCCGAAGACATCGAGGCCCAGGTAAAAAAGACCGCCGCGGTCATTGGGCAGCGGGAAGAGCGCCTCCGGGGCGGCAAGCCTTATGCCCGCCTAGACGGACAGGCGGCCCTGGTGGTGGATGACGGCCTGGCTTCGGGCTACACCATGCGGGCGGCGCTTCAGTTCTTGAAGAACCAGGGAGCCGGCCGGCTCATCGTCGCGGTGCCCACCGGCTCCCAGCGCACCGTTTGGGACCTGCTCCCCCTGGTGGATGAGCTTTACTGCCTCAATGTCCGGGGCGGCTTTTCCTTTGCCGTGGCCGACGCCTATGAAAACTGGTATGATTTAACCGAAGAGGAAGTCAAGGCCTACTTGTCACCGGCATAATCTTGACCATTACGGTAACCTCAGGCCAGAACCGGGACTCCATCCTCACCAGAGATTCGTGACCTTTAGACATTGTCACAAACCTAAATCGACCTGCACCTGTCGCACGATTGCATCCTGTAAAATTCGCCATGTCGAGTAATTGGTTTAATAAAAATCCGATAAAAACAATAGTTATCACCGTTCTGGTCATGCTGGTCTTGATCACTTATGGCGCTGAAAAAATACTTCAATATAAAAACCAGGGAATAGGGTTTAATTATAATCTGCCTCATCGAGCCATAACTTTGCGGGAGTATCGACCGTTAATGAAAGAATGGTTGGAAGCCGGTAAAGAAGAACAAAATTATGATACTTTGGTCACTAAAAAATATCTTCTGAGAATAGATAATGATGGTTTCATTGTGCCTTCTAAGAAATATAATAATCCTGATATGTCTATCGTCTTTTTAGGGGGGTCTACCACTGAATGCCGCTATGTTGCTGAAGACCATCGGTTTCCTTATTTAGCCGGCGTATTGCTGGAACAGCAAACGGGAATTAAAATAAACTCTTATAATGCTGCGAGGAGTGGTAATCACTCGCTCCATTCCCTGGATATTTTGCTCAATAAGGTATTTCCCATTAAGCCTGATATCGTAGTTATGCTCCATAATATGAATGATTTAGTAGTATTACTTTATGAATCATCTTATTGGAACCCTAAGTCATCTAAACCGATTATATTCGATATCAATAAAGAGATAGATGCTAATTTTTATAAGATAATCCGGGATAGATATATTCCCAATCTGGCTGCGGCAATGCATAATTTCGATAAGTCACTAAGATCGTTGATGAAGTCAGGCAAGAAAAACAACGATGAATTTGCTAAAATGAGAGGCAAGCACCTGACAGTTGATAAATCTGCCATGGTTGATCAATTTGAAATGAACTTGCAGTCATTTATCTATTTATGTAAGGCGAGAAATTTTATTCCGGTTCTTATGACCATGCCTAGTAGATTTAAAGAAAAACCTGACCAAATTATTTTGGATACGTTTAATAATGTCACCTTAGATTATTTTCAATTTAGGGAACTATTCGATCTATTCAATAAATCTATTCTTAAAAAGGCACATGAAAACAATATTATGGTGATAGACCTGGCCAAAGAGATTCCCCAGGAAAATGAATTTATGTGTGATATCGTTCACTATACTGATACGGGGGCCAGGAAAATCGCCGACATCATCAGTGGCCGGCTGAAACCGGTGGTGAATACCCTGATCAAACAGCATGCCTTGCAGGTGCATTAGGTCGAGGCTACAACCAGCCCGACCACATCTGCAGTCATTCTTGTGGTTATCGTCAAAATGAAGCGTTCAATTCGCTCTCTTCCGAAAGATCAACTGGCCTTCGACATCGACGGGGTGGTGGCCGACATTATGACCACCTTCCTGGCCCTGGCCCGGGAACGCTATAACCAGGGGCACCACCTGCGCTACGAGCACATCACCACCTTCTATTTGGAGGACTGCCTGGACCTCCCGGCATGGATCATCGACGCCCTGATCCGGGAACTCATCGACCGCCCCCATGAACTGCCGGTGGCGCCCTTTCCCCACGCGGTGCCGGTTCTCACCCGCCTGGCCGAGGAAACCCCGCTGCTCTTCGTCACCGCCCGGGACCGGCGGCGGCCCATCGAACGCTGGCTGCACCGCCACCTGGCCCCGGTGCCGCCGGACTCCATCCGGGTCCTGGCCACGGGCGACCCCGACACCAAGATCCACTACCTCAAGGACCACGGCATCCACTACTTCGTGGAAGACCGCCTGGAAACCTGCCTGCAACTGGCCGACCACGGCATCACCCCCATCCTCTTCGCCCAACCCTGGAACCGCCAACCCCACCCGTTTATCGAGGTCGCCGACTGGCCGGAGCTGGCGGGACTCCTCTTTGAGGAGTAAGCAGTAAGCAGTGAGCAGTGAGCAGAAATTGCCAAAGCGCAGCTGGTTTTTCACTGCTTACTGCTAACTGCTCACCGCTTACTCGCTGACCCCGCACCACTTCCTTTTCCCCAAATATTAGGATAAAATAGCCCCTATGACGCAGCGGGAAGCAGCATTAGCGGGAAAAATCACCCCGGCCATGCTTGAGGCCGCGGCCAGTGAAGATGTGGCCCCGGAGCTTATCCGTCAGGGGTTGGCCCAGGGCACCATGGCGCTGCCGGCCAACCGGGAGCACCGGGGGCTTAAGCCCGCGGCCATCGGCGCCGGGGTGCGGGTCAAGATCAACGCCAATATCGGCACCTCGCCCCACGACATCAGCTTGGAGAAGGAGCAG
>JAHIKF010000422.1 GCA_018897875.1 Pseudomonadota bacterium
AGCACCTGCCCCGTTATCTGGCGGAATTTTGTTACCGCTTTAATCGACGCTTCTGGGAACCCCAAATGTTTAACCGGATGATCACTGCGTGTCTTAATGCTCAAACCGTTACCTTTTCGGAGCTAAGGCAATAAGCGTAAATTTAATTAGGGTAAAGTCACGAAACCTAAAAAAGCCAGGGCCATGACATGAACCCACCCAAAGCCGCGCTCAAACTATGGAGCGCCGATAACCGCATCGTGCTCGCTGAGCAGGATCGTTTCCTGGCCCGGGATATCCAGCGGCTCAGCGGCACCAACCTGAACCGGTGCTACCACTGCCGATCCTGCGGCAACGCCTGCCCTTTCATCCGGGGCATGGATTACCCGCCTAACGCGATCATTCGCCTGGTGCAGTACGGCTTGCGCCGGCAGGCCCTGGAGTCGCATACCATCTGGATCTGCGTCGGCTGCCACACGTGCTCCGTCCAGTGCCCCATGGGGATCGACATCGCCGCCATCATGGCCACCCTGCGGCGCCTGGCGCTGGAGGAGGGGGCGATGATCGCCGAGACCAACATCCTGGATTTTCACCGGGAGGTCCTCCATTCCATCAAGCAGTACGGCCGGGCCCACAAGCTGGGGATCATGCTGCGCTACAAGGCCCGGGTCCACCAGTGGTTCGCCGACCTGGACGTGGGCCTGAGAATGCTGGCCAAACGCAAAATGGACCTTAAGGCCTCCCGGGTCCAGGCCATTGACGAAATCACCCGCCTGTTCATCCCGCACTGGAAGAGATAGCTATGAGCGACCCCAGCCTCCACCTGACGGACCTGTCGTATTTTCCCGGCTGTTCCCTGGAAAGTTCGGCCCGGGAGAGCAACATTTCCCTGATGGAGGCCGCCGGGATCCTGGGCCTCAACCTCATCGAACTGGAGGATTGGAATTGCTGCGGCTCTTCTTCCGCCAACATCCTGGATAAGGAGATCGCCTTCTCCCTGGCGGTGCGGAACCTCTCCCTGGCCCCTGCCCACCGCCCCCTCATGGCCATGTGCCCCCGCTGCCTCTACCACCTGCGGGAAGCCCATCAGCGCCTGGCGCGAGAGCCGGAAACCCTCCGGGCCCAGGAACGCCGCTGGGGCCGGCCCATCTCCCTTGACCTCAAGATCATCCACTTTCTGGAAGTGCTGGTGCGCCTGGGACCGGCGCGCCTGCATCAGGGTCTGGTGCGAAACCTGAACGGCCTGAAGTTCGTGCCTTATTACGGCTGCACCTTATTCCGGCCCCCGTCGTTGCGCCAGGGGACCTATTACCAGGGGGAACTGGGCAATGTTCTGACCATGCTGGGGGGCGAACCCCTCACCCGGGCCCTCACCCACCGCTGCTGCGGCAGTTTCTTGAGCGCCGCCCGGGCCGATGTGGTCACCCCCCTGGTGAACGAGATTTTGGCGAGCGCCGTAGCCGTGGGCGCGGAGTGCCTGGTGACCTCGTGCGCCATGTGCCAGCTCAACCTGGAAATCCGCTGCACCTGGGATCCCAGGCTGCCTGTCTTTCACTTTTCCGAAATTTTGGCCCTGGCCCTGGGGGCGGAGGATTACGAGGGCTGGTTCACCCGCCACCTGGTGGACCCCCGGCCCCTCCTCGCGGCCAGGAAACTGATCGCCTAGAGTTTTATACCAGGCAAATCATCCCCCATGCCCCAGCAAGGCCCGCGGCGCCGACGCCGCGATGCGAGCTCCCGAGGCGAACCGGCGATGATGCGGCTAGGCGGCTAAACCGGGAGGAGAAGATCGTTGCGGCGGGGACGGGCCAGCGGCACCGCTGGCGGGGCCGGAACTGCACCGGCCCCCCAGGACGCCCTTACCACTTGGCGTCGAAAATACTGGTAACCTTGGAGAGAACGCCTTTGGGCTTATCCTGGGCAGCCAGAAGTTCTTGACATTCCTGGATGCGTCCCTTGGCTGCGGCATTCTTGGGGAACTCGGGATAATCCTGCATGAGGGCTTGATAGCGGTCGATGGCGGCCTGGTAGCGTTTGGTCTTATAATAGAACTCGGCCACATAAAATTCATGTTCCGCCAGATCCTTGCGGCAGCGGGCCAGATAAAAATCCGCCTTGGTGATGTATTGGCTGTCGGGGTATTTTTGCTTGAGCCGCTTGAATTCGTCTATGGCCTTCCGGGTATACGTCTGGTCCCGGTCGATGGTGGAGCGCTGGCGGTAGGAACACTGGCCTTCCCGGTAGATGCAATAAGGCACGGCCTTGTTGGTGGGATGGAGTTTTTCGAATTCCCGGTAGGCCTGGAAGGCTTCGTCGTACTTCTTTTTGAAGAAATAGGCATCCGCCACCTTGAGCTGGGCCAGGAGAGCCTGATCGCTGTAAGGGTAGCGATCCCGCACCTTTTCGAAGGTCTCGATGGCGTCATCATATTTCTTCTTTTTCAGATCCTTGATGCCTTTCGCGGCCAAAACCTCCGGGGGTCTATCGTCAGTTTTATCTTTACCCAAACCAACCCAGCCCTTGACGGTACTGCACCCGCTGAAAGCGAACACCAGGACTAGTGCCAGGAGACCATGGATGACTGCTTTTTTGGTCATAGGTTACCCTCGCTTCAGCTCTTCCAAATAGTTTTCGGCGGCGATGGCCGCCACTGACCCATCTCCCACGGCGGTGCTGATCTGCCGCCAAAGTTTGGAACGCACGTCGCCGGCGGCAAAAATGCCTGGGATCTCGGTGGCCATGATGACGTCGGTAAAGATGAACCCCCCTTCGTCCAGGGGCAGGAGATCCTTGAGCCAGCCGGTGTTGGGCAGCATGCCGATGGCGATGAAGGCCCCGGTAATCGGGAGCAGGGTTTCTTTTAGGGTTTTTACATTCCTGATCTTAGCAGCTTCCAGGTTGTCTTGGCCCAAAAACTCCTTCACCTCGCTGTCCCAGTGAATCTCCACCTTCCCCAGCTTTTCGAACTCGAAGACCCGTTCCTGGAGGTATTTGGCGCCCCGGAATTGATCCCGGCGGTGGATCAGGTGGATCTTTTTGGCAAAGCGGTCCAGAAAAAGTATTTCGGTGAGGGCGTTGTCACCCCCGCCCACCATGGCGATGGCCTCGTCTTTAAAAAAGGCGCCGTCGCAGGTGGCGCAGAAGCTGACCCCCCGGCCCACCAGCTTGTCTTCCCCCGGGACCCCCAACCGCCGATAGCGCGCCCCCGTGGCAATGATAATAGCGCCCGCCGTGAGTTGGCCATCCGGGAGGACCACCGTGTGCGCCGGTTTGCCGGGTTTCAGCTCCAGGACTTCCTGGCTGCGGATTAAAAGGCCGAAGCGTTCCGCCTGTTGCCGCATCCGATCACTGAGCTCGAAGCCGGTAATCCCTTCCGGGAAGCCGGGGTAATTCTCCACCAGGTCGGTGGTCATCATCTGCCCGCCGTGGATGAGCTTTTCCAACAGCAGGGTCTTGAGACGGGCCCGCCCGGCATAAATGCCCGCGGTCAGCCCGCCTGGGCCACCGCCAATAATGATGAGGTCATAATCCCACTCAGGCATGCCGGACCAGTGTTTAGAGGGCTTTCTTCAAGGCGTTTTCAATGATGGACCGGGACACGGCGCCGGTGATCTGCTCCACCACCTGGCCCCCTTTGAAAATGATCAGGGTCGGGATGGCCCGGATGCCATACTTGGCCGGAGTCTTAGCGTTTTCGTCCACGTTCATCTTGGCCACTTTGACCTTGCCCGCATAATCCCGGGCCAGCTCTTCCACCACCGGGGCGATGGCCCGGCAGGGGCCGCACCACGCCGCCCAAAAATCCACCATAGCCGGAATATCGGACTTCAGGATTTCCTGTTCGAAATCAGCGTCGCTTACCTGAAGAGGTTCAGCCATACTTTTCCTCCTATGATAAAAATTAGGACTAATTACGATATTACTATCTTTCTTTGGGCGCTTTTTGTCAATGACTTTTCCGGGGCCTGAACCGCCACGACACCCCCAACCGGGTCCTGGGCCCACCAGGGGACCGTCCGGGAAAGGGCCGGACAACCCGCCTTTCCCTCGTTCCCAAGCTCCTGCTTGGGAACGTAAATTTCCCCCCAAGCTCCTGCTTGGGGCATATGGCGCAATAAATAGATGATTCTCTCGCCAAGCAGGAGCTTGGCCTGCAATGGGGTTCCCAAGCTGGAGTTTGGGAACCAGAAACAAAAGTTTTTAGGTGGCACCGGCATCTTGCCGGTACGGTGCACAGGCTGGAAGCCTGTGCCACCAAAGCTTAATGTAGGGTGCGTCCTACGTACCATCAATCCAGTTGAGTGGCGGGCGCGGACGCCCGCCCCACTGAATCTTTTCATGCTTTGCGGGTAGGCCGAAGGCCCATGAGCGACTGTCCCGAAAAGTTCTTTATAAACAAGATTACTCAATATAGTTGTTCTTATGCTTATCGTCTGATCCACCCCTAAAAAAGATGAGCCTGACAACCTTGCCTAACAAGGCGATTCCTAAAATAACCGCCACAATCACCCCAATTACAATCGCCAGGTAAACACTTACCTTAAAGAGAAGTACCAGTATGGGAACCACAAATACGGCTACAACTATTACCAGGCATCCCGTGATGAAATCTTTCGGCCCCAGCTTGTCGGTTCCGTTTGCCATTTATATTTCTCCCAACTGATATTCAGCCAATTATAGCAATTAGTGCTCAATGGACAATTTTTGTAGGGGGGACCTATGTGTCCCCCCTGAGGGCGCACTCACAGGTGCGCCCCTACGTTTTGCCTGTAAATTTTTGACCGCAACTCGTTATTAATGGTACTTCCGGCCAATGTATTTGCACCCATCTGAAGCTACCTTCAGGGGTCAGGGAGCCCAACTCGTCAAGGTGGTTCGCCGCGTCTTGAGGGCGCCTCAGCGCGCCTCCAGCCCCAACGCCCGGCGCTTGCCCTCCACGTGCTTCATGATCAGGTCCGCGGCCTTGGCGGGGTCCGGCTCCACCGCGAAGGTGGCGCCCAGGTGCGTCTCCAGGCCGTTGAGCAAAAGGTCGGTGACCGCGGCGCTCCCCAGGACCGGGGGCATGACCCCCAGCACCGTGTAGATGCCGCTGGCCACGGCATAGCAGGCGATGGTGGCCGCCTTCTCGGAGTACCACTCGGGCGCGGCCGCGGCCAGGGGCAGCTGATCCAGATCCACCCCCAGGGCGTTCGCCAGGACCGCGGCCAGATTGACGATGCGGGTATTGTCGACGCAGGAGCCCATGTGCAGGACCGGCGGGATACCCAGGGCCTGGCAGACCGCCTTCAGGCCCGGCCCGGCGAGCTCGGCGGCCTCCGGCCGCTTAAAACCCGCCTTGGCGTGGGCCACCGCGGCGCAGCCGGTATCCACCACCAGGATGTCATTCTCGATGAGCTTCCGGGTGAGGGTGGTGTGGCCGTAGTCGTGAATCACCTTGGGGTTGTTGCAACCCACCACGCCCACCGCGCCCCTTATCTGGCCCGCCTTGATGGCGTTTAACAGGGGATCCCAGGTGCCGCCCAGGGCCTGCTCGATGACTTCCACCGAAAAACCGCTCACCTGGGACACCGGGGCGCCGGGGATGAGCACCCGTTCAGGCCGGCGCCGGGCGAAATTCTCCACTGCCTGGGCCACCAGGTCCCGGCCCAGCGCCGCACCATTTTCCGGGGTGAAGGGCAGGTGGGTGGCTCCGGGAAATTTGGCCTTGGGGGAGGTGGTGAAAAACTTCGTGTGATAGCAGGCAGCCAGATCGCCCAAAGACGGCATGATGCACTGGTAGTCCACCACCATGGCCTCCACCGCCCCGGTGATCAGGGCCAGTTCCTGGACCAGGTGGTTGCCGGCCATGGGGATGCCCTGGCGCATGAGCACCTCGTTGCCGGTGCAGCACAGGCCGACCAGATTGATGCCTGTCGCCCCCAGTTCCTGGGCCCGGGCCACCAGTTCCGGGTCCTGGGCGGCCCGGGCCACCATCTCGGAGACCAGGGGGGAGTGCCCGTGGAGGATGAGGTTCACCCGGTCACCTTGCAAGACTGCCAGGTTGACCTGGGAGGCCGTGGGTTTCGGCGTCCCGAACAGGACGTCGGAGATCTCCGTAGCGATCATGGAGCCGCCCCAGCCGTCCGCCAGGGCGCACCTCAAGGCCTGGACCAGGAGGCTGACGGCGTCGTTGTCCACCCCCATGTGGGTGCGGTGCATCATTTCGGTGACTTCCCAGTCTACGCCCCGGGGATCAATGCCCAGGTTGCGCCATTTCTCCAGCCGGGCGGCAGGCAGGCGCCGGGTGAAGGTGAGGTACCCCTTCTTGATGCCGTATTCCTCCATCATGGCCAGGGCCAGTTCCTTGGCCTTGGGCAGGGGCGGGAGGTCACCTGCCACCCCGAACTCCGCGGCCAGGCGGTCCAGCTTGGCTTGATCGGTGATGCCGAAGCCCGGCGCTTTGCCTTCACCCACGGCGAGCAGCGTCTCCAGCAAATCCCGACCATGGTCGGAGTGGCTTGCTGCCCCCGCGGCCACCATGCGGGCCAGGTTCCGGGCCACCATGATGTCGGCGTCGGCGCCGCAGACCCCCCGTTGGGGGCCGTCCCCGAACGGATCAATGCGGCAGGGGCCCATAACGCAGATGCGGCAGGAAAGCCCCAGCTCGCAGAAACCGCACTGCGGCTGCTGGGCGGCAAAACGCTCCCAGATGGTTTCCAGACCCTCTTTTTGGGCCTTGTCTTTCAGGGCCAGGACGTCGGGGTGGATGGAAATACTTCCATTCTTTAAGAATTGATTGTCCATAAGGAGTCTCCTAATTTTTTTATCCTAAGATCCTCAGGAATCTTTTCCCTTTAATTCATTTAACACCCTGTTTATAAGATCAGGGGTATTTGATCACAGGGTTAAAAATTAGGCTTGTGAGATCCAGGCGATGTTTGGGGGTTGTCCTTTGAAGTAACAGGTCATCGCCTCGACTAGGACCGGG
>JAHIKF010000423.1 GCA_018897875.1 Pseudomonadota bacterium
TTCCGTTTGGAGGTTTTCAAATCCCCCTAAATCCCCCTTTTTCAAAGGGGGACTTTAACAGCAATTCCTTGTAGTTCCCCCCCTTTTTTAAAGGGGGGTAGGGGGGATTATAAGGGTTCCCATAACGGAAAAAACTTTTTGCAATTTCTATAAATCTCGCCGCCGGGCGCCATGAATTGCGGCCCGACGTAACCATAAAAATGCGGTTTAAGGCAAGTTTCGCTCTTGCCTCAAACCGCATCGTGCATCATTGGGCTGGGAGATGAACCCCCCAATACCTGTTACGCCGCCTTGCGAGTCCGCTTCTTCATACGGTTGGCCTTCTTGCGCAGGAGGTCTTAAAGTAACTTGAGAAACTCATCGACGCTCAGGCCCGCGTCACGCACGATGCCAGCCATGGTATAGCCATTGACTGGATTATGCCGTGGAATGGTTAAATAGCGGACCCCATCGGACATCACAACATGTTTCCGTCCCTGGCGCACTACACGGAACCCTGCCTTGCCCAGGGCTCTGATCGCTTGAAGGTGGTTAACGCCGGGAATTTTCGGCATATTCACACGGCAATATCAATTTCCCGCACATCCTCGCCCTTAACCGAATCAGCCACCGCAGCCAGATAATCCCGGACAGCATCCTGGATATTGTGCAAGGCTTCCTCTTCGGTATCACCTTGGGACCAGCACCCAGGCAAACCAGGGCAAGAAACACTATAACCCTCTTCGGTCTTCTTTAGTACTACGAAGTATTTCATAAAACCCCGCAACCCTCTGTCAGCAAGTATTACGCCGCCTTGCGAGTCCGCTTCTTCATGCGGTTGGCTTTCTTGCGTAGGATGTCGATCTTCGCCTGGGGTTCCTTGGCAGCGATGGCTTCCAGTTTTTTGGCCCGCATGGCCGCGGCTTTTTCCTTCAAGTCCCGCATGCTGACCTTTTCAGTGTGCTTGCCCTCGTCCTTAATGCCCTTCACCTGCTTGATGGCGCCCAGCAACTCCTCTTTATTCATGCCGTGGACCCCGCTGATCTCTCCGGCGGCCAGGGCGTACTTGCGCAGTTCCGTGGCGGTCATCTTGTCTAACGGTTTTTCCTTTTTCTCTTTGCGTTCCTTTTTGGCCATGATGCCTCTCCCAGGTTATTTTCTGGCCCGGGTGGAGGTACCCCCTACCCTGCCATATTTTTTCCGATTGGCGGGCAGGGGCTCGGTTTGCAGCGCCCCCGCCGACCAGACGTTTTTGCTCTATAACTTTTTATAGTACCAGTATTGCACCGATTTCTCAAGCCCAAATAGCTATTCGGGTCACCGGATGAGCGCCAACCGGCCGTTGCTCCGGCTATTTTTTGTCCTCCTCCAACTCCTCCAACTTCTCCATCCGCTTCGCCATCTTGATGAAGGGGGTAAGCAGGTCGATGGGGATGGGGAACAGGGTGGTTGAGTTCTTCTCCGCGGCGATCTCCTTTATGGTCTGGAGATAGCGGAGTTGCAGGGACATGGGCTCGGTAGCCAGCACCTTGGCGGCCTCGGCCATCTTGGCGGCGGCCTGGAATTCACCCTCGGCGTTGATCACCTTGGCCCGTCGTTCCCGCTCCGCCTCGGCCTGCTTGGCCATGGCCCGCTGCATCTCGATGGGCAGGTCGATGGCCCGCAGTTCCACCAGGGTCACCTTGATGCCCCAGGGATCGGTATGTTTGTCCAGGATGTCCGCCAGTTGGGCGTTGACTTTCTCCCGGGCGGACAACAAATCGTCCAGGTCCACCTGGCCGCAGACGCTCCGGAGGGTGGTCTGGGCCAGCAACTGGGTGGCGTTCCAATAGTCCTTCACCTCGATGATCGCCCTCAGGGGGTCGATGACCCGGAAATAGACCACCGCGTTCACCTTCATCGTGACATTGTCCCGGGTGATGATGTCCTGGGAGGGGACGTCATAGGTCACCAATTGCAGGTTGACCTTGGTCAGCTTGTCGATCATGGGGATCAGGAGGATCAGCCCCGGCCCCTTGGCGAGGGGCAGGGCCCGCCCCAACCGGAAGATCACGCCCCGTTCGTATTCATTCAGGATTTTGATGGCGCTCATCACAAAGAACACCACAATAACGATAACGAAGAGCAAAGAACCGGAGATATACTGAAACATGGCTGCCTCCTTTTATTAAGCCCGGCGTACCCGGAGCTTTAAGTCCACTACCTCCAACACTACCACGGCTTCTCCTTTGGCGATGGGCGCGTCGCTCACGGCCTGCCAGTACTCGCCGTGGACAAAGACCTGCCCTTCCGGGTTCAAGGGGGTATAGACCACGCCCCGCTCCCCCACCATGCCGGCCGCACCGGTCATGGACCGCAGCAGGTGACTGCGAAAGACAATCCCGGCCACCACGATGAAGAACAGGGAGACGATGGCCACCGTAGGAATCAACACACTCCAGGAGATATCCACCCCTCCTTCACCTCCCCGAAACAACATCATACCCCCTAAGAACAGGGACACCAACCCGGCCACGGACAAAAGACCGTAGCTAACGATTTTGAATTCCAGGATGAAGAAAATAAAGGCCAGCAAGATCAACAAGATGCCGATAAAATTGATGGGCAGGGTCTGGAAGGCGAAAAAGGCCAGGAGCAGGCAGATGGCGCCGATGACCCCGGGGAGCACCGCTCCCGGGTGGGCGAACTCGAAATAGAGGCCCGCCAGGCCGATCATCATCAGGATAAAGGCGATGTTGGGGTCGGCGATGTACTTCAACACCCGGGTGCGCAGGCCCTCGGGGATTTCCTTGACCGTCGCCCCGGCGGTGTGCAGGACCAGCTGCTTACCTCCCACTTCGACTTTACGGCCGTTGATTTTGGTGAGCAGGTCTTCCCGATTATCGGCCATGAGGTCCACAACCTTGAGCTTCACCGCCTCGGTGGCGGGGATGGAAACGCTCTGGCGGATCGCCTTTTCCATCCAATCGGCGTTGCGGCCCCGCTCGTTGGCCAGGGACCGTCCGTGGGCTACCATGTCGTTGACCAGCTTCTTTTCCATGGTCTTGTCGGTCTTGCCCATGCCGATGGAGACCGGGTGGGCCGCGCCGATGTTGGTCCCGGGCGCCATGGCGGCCACGTTCGCCGCCATGGTGATGAAGACCCCGGCCGAGGCGGCCCGGGCGCCCCGGGGATAGACATAAACGACCACCGGAACTTTGGCGTTGCTGATGGCCTGCACGATCTGGCGCATGGAAGTTTCCAAACCGCCGGGGGTGTCCAGTTCAATCACCAGGGCCACGGCGTTCTCGCGCTCCGCCAGCAGGATGCCCTCCACGATGAATTCCGCCAGCCCCGGGTTAATGGAGCCTACCGCCGGCAGCACGTAAACCGCCCGGGGCGAGGCCGCGCCGGCCGCCAATCCCGCCAGGAGCACCACCACCAGCACCGGGATGAGATACTTAAGCTTCTTCATGGTCAGTCAGATACTCCATGACCTGCTGCATGTCGTCCCAGGTCTTGCGCCGCTCCTGGGGCGCCCTCAGCAGGTAAGACGGATGAAACGTCGGCATCACCCGGATGTCGTGGTACCGTTGCCATTGTCCCCGCAGCCGGGTCAGCGGCTCCTTGGTGTTCAACAGGGCATGGGTGGCGGGGCGCCCCAGGGTGACGATCACCCGGGGCCGGATGGCCCGAATCTGCTTTTCCAGGAAAGGCAGGCACGCGGCAATCTCATCGGCCTCGGGGTCCCGGTTTCCCGGGGGCCGGCTCTTGATGATGTTGGCGATATAGACCTCTTCCCGGCGCAGGCCCAGATTGTGAAGCATTTTATTCAGGAGTTGCCCGGAGGCGCCCACAAAGGGCACTCCCTGTTTATCTTCATCGGCCCCCGGGGCCTCCCCCACGAACATCAACCGGGCGTTGGCGGCCCCGTCTCCAAAGACCAGGCGGGTGCGGCCCCCATACAGCTTGCAGCGGCGGCAATCCCCCATCTCGGCCCGGATTTCCTCCAGGCTAAGAACCTTGTCCGCCGATTCCTTCCGGTCGGCAATCTGAGGCGCGACCTTGCCCGGCACCCCCCGCCATCCCAGGCGCCGTTGATAGCGGAGCCAATCAGATAGATTATCGACCAGTTCCCGCAATTCCTTAACTGGGTCTTCAGGCATCTTTGGCATGGTCCCCGTCGCGGCTTTCCAGAAGTGCGACCACCTGGTCCAAGATCTTCGCCGCCACCTCCTCTTTGCTCAACAGCGGCAGGGGCACCGCGTCCCCCACCCGAGGGATCAGGGTGACTTCGTTGGTGTCCACCTGGAACCCGGAATCCGGCCGGTTGACGTCGTTGGCCACAATGAGGTCCAAATGTTTCTCCCGCATCTTGCGGCGCGCCTCGGCCTCCAGGTCGTGGGTCTCGGCCGCGAAACCCACCACGATCTGCCCGCTCTTCATCGCCGCCACCTGTTTCAGGATGTCGGGGTTGGCGGTGAGATGGAAAGCCATCTCCTCATGGGCCCGCTTGATCTTCCTGACTTCGACCTGGGTGGGCCGGTAGTCGCCCACCGCCGCAGCCATCAACAGCACGTCCACCTCGGGAAAGTGCGCCTTGACCATTGCCTGCATGTCCCGGGCGGAGCGCACCGCGACGCATTTTACCCCGTAGGGCGCCGGCAGGTTGGTGGGGCCGCTCACCAGGGTGACGTCCGCGCCCCGGCGCCAGGCCACCTTCGCCAGGGCGTAGCCCTGCTTGCCGCTGGACCGGTTAGTCAGAAACCGCACCGGGTCAAAGTCTTCATGGGTGGGCCCGGCGGTGACCAATACCTGCCGCCCCGCCAGGTCAGGAACACAGAGCAGGCGAGCGGCGGCCTCCACAATCAGGTCCGCCTCCGGCAAGCGGCCCAACCCCACGGCGCCGCAGGCCAGGGACCCGGCTGCCGGCTCCATCACCAGCAACCCGCGGCCTTTCAGCCGGGCCAGATTCCCCTGCACCACCGGGTTGGCCCACATCTCGGCGTTCATGGCCGGACAGATCAGCACCGGCCGGGTGGCCGCCAGCATGATGGTGGTGAGTAAATCGTCCCCGATGCCGCCGGCCACCTTGCCGATAAAATTGGCGGTGGCCGGAGCCACCACGATGGCGTCAACCTCCTGGCCCAGGGCCACGTGCTCCAAAGGGTCGCTGTCCGGCCCGAACATGGCCGTGGCCACCTTCTCGCCCGTGAGCGCGGCAAAGGTCAACGGCCCCACGAACTCCTGGGCCGACCGGGTCATCACCACCTTGACCCGGGCGCCGCAGCCGATGAGCCGCCGGGCCAGCTCCGCCGCCTTGTAGGCCGCAATGCCGCCGGTCACCCCTAAGAGAATCCGTTTTCCATTAAAGTCCATGTGAGCTTTCCCGAAAAAGTTTCTCTGGTGTTATATTCCGTAATTTATATGATCAATATATTGCGGTGATTTTTCCAAAACCTCTTTTAAGTCCCCCTTTTTTAAAGGGGGATTTAGGGGGATTATTAGGGAGTTATTTATAATCCCCCCTGCCCCCCTTTAGAAAAGGGGGGTTCTAATTATTGGTCTTTAAATACCAACTAAATGTGGAACGCCAAACTATAAATGGTATCAGGCGCCAAAAGGCGAAAACGCTTATTGCCATTGCTCCGAAAATAAGCTATAATTAACTAAATTAATTAGCTAAATGGAGCAATTATTGTGCAACAAGAAAACTTGAGTCTCCTGGCATTTCAAAAAAGGTTTAGGACCGAAAAAGCTTGTCAGAA
>JAHIKF010000043.1 GCA_018897875.1 Pseudomonadota bacterium
GAGCACGCTCATGGCGATGACATCCGCATCTTCCTGGACCGCGGCCGCGACGATCTGCTCCGGGGTCTGCCTGAGGCCGGTGTATATCACTTCCATGCCGGCATCCCGCAAGGCGGCGCAGATGACTTTGATGCCCCGATCGTGCCCGTCTAAACCGGGCTTGGCGGTCAACACCCGGATCTTTCTCTCTTCCGGCATTTTTTTATCTCCTGTCCTGAAAAGTCTTTCGTAGGGTGCGTCCTACGCACCAATTAATCCAAGGTATCGGCGGGCAGTGCCCGCCCTACATTTTCCTAAAAGCTGACTGCTGACAGCTAGCCTCATATCAGCGCCGGGGCTTCGTATTCGCCGAATACTCCCCGCAGGGTGTCACAGACCTCGCCCAGAGTGGCCAGGGCCTTGACGGCCTTCAGGATGGGCGGCATCAGGTTGTCGGTCCCTTCGGCCGCAGTTTTGAGTTCCGCCAGGGCCTGTTGGACGGCGGCGTTGTCCCGGGTGTTCTTCAGTTCCTGGAGGCGGGCCACCTGTTTGGCACCCACCTCCGGGTCGACCTTGAGGAGGCCCGTGAGCTTGTCCTCGTGCGTCTGAAAACGGTTCAGGCCCACGATGACGCGCTCGCCTTTTTCGATCTCCCGTTGGAACCGGTAGGCGCTGGCGCCGATCTCTTTCTGGATGAAGCCCTTTTCAATGGCAGCCACGGCGCCGCCCATGCGGTCGATCTGGTCGATGTACTCCTGGGCCCGGGCCTCCACTTCGTCGGTGAGCTTTTCAATATAGTAGGAACCCGCCAGGGGGTCGACGGTATCGCAGACGTTGGTCTCGAAGGCCACCACCTGCTGGGAGCGCAGCGCCACCTGGACCGCCAGTTCGGAGGGCAGGGCCAGGGCCTCGTCGTAGGAGTTGGTATGCAGGGACTGGGTCCCGCCCAGTACGGCGCTCATGGCCTGGAAGGCCACCCGCATGATGTTGTTGAGAGGTTGCTGGGCCGTCAAGGAGCAGCCGGCGGTCTGGGTGTGGAAGCGGAGCATCAGGGAACGGGGGTCCTGGGCGTTGAAGCGCTCCTTCATGATCTTGGCCCACAGACGCCGGGCCGCCCTGAACTTGGCCACTTCCTCCAGAAAATCGGAGTGGGAATTGAAGAAAAACGACAGCCGGGGGCCGAACTCATCCACCTTCATGCCCGCGGCGATGGCCGCCTCGACGTAGGCAATGCCGTTGGCCAGGGTGAAGGCGACTTCCTGCACTGCGGTGGAACCGGCTTCCCGGATGTGGTAGCCGCTGATGCTGATGGTGTTCCACTGGGGCACTTCCTGGGTGCAGTAGGCAAAGATGTCGGTGATCAGGCGCATGGAAGGCCGGGGCGCAAAGATATAGGTGCCCCGGGCCGGGTATTCCTTCAGGATGTCGTTTTGCACGGTGCCGCGCAATTTATCGAAGGGCACCCCTTGCTTCTCGGCCACCGCCAGGTACATGGCCATGAGGATGGCGCAGGGCGAATTGATGGTCATGGAGGTGGACACCTGGTCCAGGGGGATGCCCTGGAACAGTCTTTCCATGTCCCATAAGGAGTCGATGCACACCCCGACCTTGCCCACTTCGCCCTGGGCCAGGGGGTGGTCGGAATCATAGCCGATCTGGGTGGGGAGGTCAAAGGCTACCGACAGCCCGGTCTGGCCGGATTTCAGGAGGAAATGGTAGCGTTCATTGGTCTCGTCGGCGCTGGCGAAACCGGCATACTGCCGCATAGTCCAAAAGCGGCCGCGATAGGCGGTGGGCTGCACCGCCCGGGTGTAGGGATACTGTCCCGGCAGACCCAATTGCTTCAGATAGTCGAACCCTTCCATATCCAGGGGAGTATAAACCCGATTGACGGGGATACCCGAAGTATTGGCAAAATCCGCCTTGCGCTCCGGCATCTTCTGCAACACCTTGGCCACCCGCTCATCATACTTGGCCTTGGCCTCTTTTATCCGTTCCATCTGGTCTTTGTCAGACATGCACTACCCTCCCTCTCCGTTTGATGCGCGGGGCGCTCATCGCAAAAATCACTTTATAGAAATTAGAGAAAAATCGAAAACGGCTGAACTTTACCTTATCGTGAAATATTGC
>JAHIKF010000424.1 GCA_018897875.1 Pseudomonadota bacterium
AGCCATAGCAGTGTTTGTGGTAACCTCCCACCCATTGGGTTTAGGTTGAGCAAAGCCAGTAGCAACCATTTGCTCCGTCATATCAATATGTTACCACATAGTCGCATAACGTGCAAGATATAAATCGATCATGTTAGGTATTAGCAAAATCAAGAAAAAACCTCAGTTGATCATCGTGGGTTATTTTTGGAATGACCTCGCCAACGATTTCTGCTTCCCCGATCTCACCGTAGTCGATGGATTTCTGGTGGAGTCCGCCAAATATAAAGATCCTAAAACCAATCAATTGTCCAAAGACCAACTGGAGAAGCGGTATACCCTCAGGGACCGGTGGTTCAGCGGCGCCTACCCCTTAAGTTTTGGCGAGATGATTAGGTACTATCTGGACCAGCACCTGATTGTCATGAACCTGATCAATGACGCGTTCGTGGGAATCTTCCCCAGAAAAAATTTTGTCTGCACCAAACCCAGTGAATTTCTGGTTTTCGAGGACGAGACCAAGAACTGGGATATATGGGAGCGGCACCTCCGGAACCTGACGGCCTTTAAAGACCTGGCCGCTCTCAATCAGGCCAACCTGCTGGTAGTGTTGATCCCCACCAACACCCAGGTCTATCCTTTTCTGGTGGAGCACCAAGGCATTGATCTGGAACGGCCCAACCAGATTCTGGGGCGGTTTTTAAAAGCCCAGGGCATCGATTATCTCGATCTACTGCCCCTCATGAAAACCTATGCCGACCTAACGCCGCGCCCGTCCCTGAATCCGGACCGGGACCTGTACTGGCGGTACAATTCTCATTGGAGCATCAGGGGGGAGCACCTGGTGGGTCTCTTGGTGTCCCGGCATATCCTGGAGCACCGCCTGGTGGAGGTGCCGGAAGGGGCAACCAGGCTCAAAACCATCGAAGAGAAATTAACCGACTGGCGCTAAGAGCGGGCTGGGGGGAGATCGCCCCCCTCCCTTAGCAAAGCCTGCGGTTCGCCGGGCGGACCCTATGCACCGCCCCTACTTCCAGACCCCGTCGATTTCGGCCTGACACTTGGGACAGCGCCCGTCCTTGAGGTGGTAGCGCTGGATGGTATAACCGGCGCGCTCGATGAGCAGTTCCTGGCAGGCGTAGCAGAAGGTGTTCTCGCCGCCTTCCCCCGGGATGTTCCCCACGTAGACATAGCGGAGGCCGGCCGCCAGGCCGATCTCCCGGGCCCGGACCAGGGTGGCCACGGGGGTGGCGGGCCGGTCCATCATCTTGAAGGTGGGGTGAAACGCGGTGACGTGCCAGGGGATGGCCGGGCTGACGCCTTTGATAAAGTTAGCGATCTCGGTGAGTTCGGCCTCGGAGTCGTTGTGCCCCGGGATGACCAGGGTGGTGACCTCCACCCAGACCCCCAGCTGCTGCAGCCGGATGATGGTGTCCAGCACCGGTTGCAAGCGGGCCTTGCAGACCTTGCGGTAGAAGTCGTCCCGCATGCTCTTCAAATCCAGGTTGGCGGCGTCAATGAATTCCGCCAGGGCGGTGGCGGAGGCCTCGGTCATGAAGCCGTTGGACACAAAGACGTTGCGCAGGTTGTGTTCCCGGGCCAGGACCGCCACGTCCTGGGCGTATTCGAAGAAGATGGTGGGTTCGGTGTAGGTGTAGGAGATGCTGGCCGAATGGGACCCCAGGGCATAGGCCACGATGGCTTCCGGGTCGCGTTGGTCTCCCAGGATCTTGCCGCCGTGGACCCGGGGATACTGGGAGATGTCGTAGTTCTGGCAGTGGAGGCACATGAAGTTGCAGCCGTTGGTGGCGATGGAATAGGAGCGGGTGCCCGGCAGGAAGTGAAACAGGGGCTTTTTCTCAATGGGGTCGATGTGCTCGGCAATGACTCGGGCGTAATTGAGGCTGTAGAGGGTGCCGTCCTGGTTCTCCCGGACGTGGCAGATCCCCCGTTTGCCCGGGTCGATCTTGCACTCGTGGGCGCACAACTTGCAATGGACCTTCTGATCCGCCGCACTTTCCCAAAATCTGGCCTGGTACATAAGATCTCCTTAAGACGTCGTCCAGGTTACCATATATCCTTCCGGGGCCGATGTAAAGGTGTGAAGCGGCGCCCCGGCCCCAGGCAGAGGCCGGAACTCCCGGGGCGAGGGAGTTTGGCGGATTATCTGCAACCGTCGTTTCCGCGCCCTTGCCAGGAAGCGATGGGTATGTTACAAATCAGCGTGATGGTGGGCGTAGCTCAGTTGGCAGAGCACCGGGTTGTGGCCCCGGCGGTCGCGGGTTCAAGTCCCGTCGTTCACCCCAAATATTTCAAGGGGTTAGCTGGTATTGGCTAACCCCTCAATTTTTATTACCCGCACCATTACCCGCACCCAAGTCTAAAACCATCGAAAATCGGGGCATAGGAGAGGTCCGTCGAGGGGGGGGAGTTGTCTGTCGAATCGAGGATGCTATCGGTGGTGATGGTACGGATCAAACTGGCTTGATGTCCGCCAGCATCAGTCATGCTCGTTCTCGGCCACCAGAACAAGTTCGCCCCCGGCCGGTCGGCCTATCCAGTACCAGCCGCCCCTGCCGTGGGGGCCGCCGCCTCGCGCCCATGGCCCCCGCCGGCCAGGCCCAGGGGTGCGGAGTAGGGGCAGTCGGACCCGAGCATGGTGCCCGCCGCTGCCCTCGGACCTCGGTCGGCCCGTCGCCCGCCCTCGCCCTTGCCGCCTTGCCCTACGCGCTACGCTGCACCACCAGCCGGGGCCACCACCTCGTCGCTTGACCTGGCCCTGCCAGCGCCCCACGCCCCAGCCCAGCCAGCCACCGCCTACCTGCCTCGTGCCTTGCTGCCACTCCTGCCATGCTCACCCTGCCATGCCCCTCTCCCCCTGTGCCCTGCCCATGCTGCCCTGCCTGCAAGGCTGCCATGCTGCCCATGCCATTGCCATTGCCATGCCTTATGGATAGGTAGGTAGGTAATAGGGAGGGGAGTGCTTGCCTTGCCTTGCCTTGTGTGTGTTGTGCTGCCCTGCTCTTGCTCTTGCTCTGCCAGCGCCCAGCGCCCTGCTGCTGCCCTGGCTGTGCACCCTGCACCCGCTACCCTGGCCCCCAGCCTTGGGTGCCGCTGCCGGCCGCCCCTGCCCCTCCAGCCTACGCCCAAAGAGGGGTACTGTCAGCTACAGCCCAGGAACCCGAAGTCGGAGACGGGTCCCATAAGCCCCCTTTACTATAATGCTTGGTCGGCACCCGACATCAAAATCAAAAATTTCGTCCATATCTTTTCGTCCCCCGGAAAACCGCGACATGGAACACCCGCCCCGGATGGGACCCAGCCCAAAATTTTTCATATGAAAAATTCATCCGGCGTCATCGGACGGGAGATGGGGTCGTTCATAGCTGTCGGTAAGGCCTTACACGCGATCCGGGACCAGAGACTCTATCGGGAACGGTACAAAACCTTCGAGGATTATTGTAAGGGGAAGTGGGGAGTGGGTAGAGCTTATGCAAACTACCTGGTAAGCGGATCACAGGTGGCGGTTAATTTGGCAACCCGGGTTGCCTTATATACCCCTTGTGAAATTCTGCCGATCAATGAAGCCCAGGTCCGTCCCCTGGTCGCCCTTGAACCCAACCAGCAGCGTGAGGTATGGGAGGTAGCCGTGAGAAGCGCAGATGGTTGGCAAGGTCTGCCATTTCCGAACGCCGGCGATTTCAGTGAGTGGAGGATTTCCCGACGAAACCGCAGAAACGGCGTCGGTGACGTCCGGCCTGTGTAGAGGGCGTCGTTGGCTGGGGCCGTGGCGGCGTCGGGGTGCCCCTCAGCGCCGTAGATTTATCTTTCTGGGGGGATGTCTTGGGGCGCATTTCAGGTTGCCGGCGTTCCCGGCGAGCGCTCCCCTACCCCCGACATCTGAAATCTCCCCCCCCCACAGATGCCCGTGCAAGATAACGAAACGAAAGCTGGCATTTTTCCGGGGGAGGTGATAATTGTCGAACATGGCAAGCCAGTGCGCCAAGGGAGCAAGCCCAGGGGACCTTCATAATGCCTTAGCGGCGTCCGGCATAAAGGTAGCCTGAATCCGATCCCGGCTCTCGTGTGGAATGTGGGCAGCTGTCGTCCCGATGTTAAAGTTTTTGAAGCTCAGGG
>JAHIKF010000425.1 GCA_018897875.1 Pseudomonadota bacterium
GGGAGCGGGGCATCACCATCAAGAGCAACACCATCTCCCTGCCCTATACCGCCGATGACGGCCAAGAATACGAGATCAACCTCATCGACACGCCGGGCCACGTGGATTTCTCCTACGAGGTCTCCCGGGCCCTGGCCTCCTGCGAGGGGGTGCTGCTGTTGGTGGACGCCTCCCAGGGCGTGGAGGCCCAGACCGTGGCCAACCTCTATCTGGCCATGGAGCACGACCTCACCATCATCCCGGTGATCAACAAGATCGACCTGCCCGCGGCGGACGTGGACGGGGTCAAGGAGCAGATCGAACGCGAGCTGGGCCTGGATTCGGACCACGTCATCCTGTGCTCCGCCAAGGAGGGCATCGGCATCGACGAGGTCCTCGAGGCCATCGTCGCCCGGATCCCGCCCCCCAAAGGCAGCGCCCAGGAACCCCTCTCCGGGCTCATCTTCGACGCCCACTACGATTCCTTCAGGGGGACCGTGGTCTCCTGCCGCATCTTTGACGGTCAAGTCAAGCCCGGGGACATCATCCGCATGATGTACCACGGCACCATGCACAAGGTGGAGGAAACGGGCGTCTTCCGGCTGACGCGCGAGCCCCGGAAACAGCTGTCCGCCGGTATGGTGGGCTACCTCATCGCCGGCATCAAGACGGTGAGCGACACCCGCATCGGCGACACCGTCACCCTGGAGGCCCGCCCCGCGGCCGGGCCGCTGCCCGGTTTTAAGGAAGTGAAGCCCGTGGTCTTCGCCTCCATCTACCCGGTGGGGAACGACGATTACCAGGACCTGGCCGACGCCCTGGAAAAATTCAAGCTCAACGACGCCTCCCTGGTCTACCAGAAGGACTCCTCCGCCGCCCTGGGCCAGGGCTTCCGCTGCGGCTTTTTGGGGCTCTTGCACCTGGAGATCGTCCAGGAACGCCTGGAACGGGAGTACAACCAGTCCATCATCATGACCGTGCCCGGGGTCCGGTACCGCTTCACCCTGGCCGACGGCAAGGTCATCACCGTGGACAATCCCCTGTACTACCCCGACCCCAGCAGCATCAAGCTTGAGGAGGAGCCGTTTATCCGGACGTCCATCCTCATCCCCGAGCGCTTCGTGGGCGCGGCGATGAAGCTCTGCCTGGAGCGCCGGGGCGTCAACTCCCGCTTCAACTACCCCTCGCCGGGCCGGGTGGAAATCAACTTCGACATGCCCCTGGCCGAAGTCATCATCGACTTCTACGACCGCCTCAAGACCATCACCCAGGGCTACGGCTCCTTTGACTACGAAATCATAGACTACCGGCCCACCAGCCTGCTGAAGCTCGACATCCTGGTGAACGGCGAGAAACTGGACGCGCTGTCCATGATCGTCCACAAGGACCGGGTCCGGGAGTGGGGTGTCAGGGTGTGCGACCGCCTCAAGGATGAAATCCCCAAACAGCAGTTCAAGATCGCCATCCAGGGGGCCGTGGGCGGCCAGATCATCTCCCGCTCCACCATCTCGGCTTTTCGTAAAGACGTTACCGCCAAGTGCTACGGCGGCGACATCACCCGGAAGCGCAAACTCCTGGAAAAACAGCGGGCCGGCAAAAAACGCATGAAGATGGTGGGCGCAGTCCAGATCCCCCAGAGCGCCTTTGTGGCGGTGTTAAAGACGGAAAATGAGTAGGGACCAGGGGTTTGGAGTTAGGAGATGCAAGATAAGTTCTATGCTGACAAACGAGATTTGGTTAAGTGGGCCGTCTTGCATCGACTTGCAGAAACCTATCAGGCCCAGAGAATCCTGCAACTCGCCTTCTACCGCCCAAGTGAATTTGCAAAGATCATAATAGACGGCGTTGAGTATGATATTCCTAAAGAGGTTCGCTCTCATTTTCGCGATATACGTACAGTCGAAAAAATAAAATCAAAAATTCAAGTGACAGTTTTCTATGAACTTTTTTATAATAGAAATAGTTACTTGGAAGCCGTCAAAAAATTTCTATCAAAATTCCAGGAAGAAAGATGCGTCGTCTTTCTGGATCCGGATACTGGGCTTGAGCCTCGAGAGCCAAATCTTACCCATGTCCTTGAATCGGAAGCCAAGGCCATTTGGGAGTCGATAAAGGTTGGCGATGTGTACGTTTTTTATCAACATCAGACAAATATGGCTGGCCAGCCCTGGATCGAACCGAAACGGCGCCAGTTGGAAGAGGCTCTCAGATTACCTGAGCAGTCAATCAAAATTGCCCAGGGTCCCCAAATAGCTCATGATGTGGCCTTCTTTTATAAACAGAAGCCTTAATGTAATGCAGTTTTCTTAAATTTATTCAAATTACAATGGAACGTAATCAAAAACCGCGTGTTCGTCGTTTGAATCGCTTAAGAGATTATGATTACTCGCAGCCTGGTGGATATTTCATTACCATATGCACAAAAAATCGCTCCTGCCTATTCGGCGTGGTCGATAATGACAGGGTGATTTTGAATCAATATGGAGAGATCATTCGAATATCTTGGTTAGCATTGCCGGAACACTATCATAATATAGAATTAGATGTCTTTGTGATTATGCCAAATCATATCCACAGCATCATCTTCCTGACCGATGTAGGGGCGGGTTTGAAACCCGCCCCTACAGTTCCTGCTTGCCATTGCCATCCATTGCCTGAAATTGTCAGGGGATTTAAGACCTTCTCTTCCCGAAAAATCAACGAACTTCGCAATATGTCTGGCACCGCTCTGTGGCAGCGTAATTATTACGAGCACGTTATTCGCAGAGACGAATCCCTGGAGAAAATAAGAGAATATATCGAAACTAATCCGTTGCGCTGGGCGCTGGATAAAGAAAATCCAGTCAACCGAAGATAGAATGTCCTGCGCTAATTATCCCGGCCTTTACGTTCACATCCCCTTTTGCCGATCCAAATGCCCCTACTGCGATTTTTATTCCGTCACCGCGACTGACCAAATAGAGGCCTTCCTATCGGCCCTGGACACCGAAGCCCGGCTCTACCGGGACCAGTTTCCCGCTTTTGACTCCCTCTTTTTGGGTGGCGGCACCCCGTCGCTCCTGGACGCGGGGCAACTTGGCGCTTTGGTGGCCAGTCTGCGGCGGCATTTCGTCTTTGCCCCGGACAGTGAAATCACCATCGAGGCCAATCCTGACGATATTACGGCGGAAAAATTGCGGCTGTTCCGGGACCTGGGCATTAACCGCCTGAGCCTGGGGGTGCAGTCCTTCGATGAGGCGGAATTGCGGTTTCTGGGGCGCCGCCACACCGCCAGGCAGACGGCGGCGGCCATCGATCTGATCCGGGCGGCGGGTTTCACCAACCTGGGGATAGACCTGATGTACGGCCTTCCGGGGCAAACCCTGGACGCCTGGGTCAAGACCCTGGAAACGGCCCTGAGCTGCGCCCCGGAACATCTGTCGTGCTATCAATTGACGATTATGGCGGGCGAGACGCCCGCCCCACACGAGACGCCCGCCCTACGGACGCCGCTGGCCCGGCGGGTGGCCCGGGGTGAGATCAGCCTGCCGGATGAAGAGACCCAGCGGGAATTTTTTCTCCTCACCGCCAACTTCCTGACGGCGCGGGGCTATCTCCACTATGAAGTGGCCAATTTCGCCCGGGAAGAACACTATGTCTGCCGCCATAATCTCAAGTACTGGACCCGGACCCCCTACCTGGGGCTGGGCCCGGCAGCGCACTCTTTTAAGGCCGGGCGGCGCTGGTGGAATATTTCGTCCGTGGCGCAATATTGCTCGTCCTTGAGCGCCGGCAAAGCCCCGGTGGCGGAGGCCGAAAGCCTCACCCCGGAGCAAGTCCGCCTGGAGACCCTGGCCCTGGGGTTCCGGACCCATGAGGGCGTCAGTCTCGCCACCATCCGGGAGCGGCCCGGCGGAGACGCCATGGTCGAGGCGCTGACCCGAGCCGGCCTGGTCCGGGTGGACGGCGAGCGGGTCATGGCCACTTTGGATGGGCTGGTGGTGGCCGACCGCCTGCCCCTGGGGTTTGCGGATTGAGACGGGCGCTAGGCTAAAGCTCACTAAAAGCTTATACCGATTAGCGCTCAATGGACAATTTTTGTAGGGGGGGACCCATGTGTCCCCCCTGAGGGCGCACACATATAGCTCTTGCCAAAAATTCCTTCCGATTACTGGTTCTTAAATCCCCCTAAATCCAATACTGTTCACTTTATGATAAATCTGTGGTATCCTGAGACAACCTATTACAGGAGGACCGCAGATGGCAAGGACAATTGCAGAACTCCCCAAAGGCAGCCGGATCACGGATTACATCAGCCTGGGGGTCGTGGCCAAGACCTTCCCGGTAGCCACCGTGAAGTCGGTGTTGGAGGCCACCGGACGGAGCAGTCGGCGCCAACGGGAACTGCCGGCGCATGTGATGGTTTACTACGTCATCGCCCTGGCGCTGTACATGCAGTCCTCCTATCGGGAGGTGCTGCGCTGTCTGTTGGAAGGGATTCAGTGGTTGCTGCATCCC
>JAHIKF010000426.1 GCA_018897875.1 Pseudomonadota bacterium
TTCGGCATCGCCACGGCCACCACCCTTCTGTCCCGGCGGAGTCAGTTCCATCAGGGTCGCCTGGTGGAGCACCTCACCCCCTTTTCCCAGCCTTTCAACGACTGGCAGCAGCGCCTGTCGCAAGCCTTGCCGGATTTGGGGACCAACTGGCAGTGGTGGAATGCCCCCGAGGCCATGGCCGGGCTCTATCAGGAAGTGCAGCGCCAGGCCAGAATGCTCGCCTTCTGCGACGATTACTGGTTCTTCACCATCGTCTTTCTCTGCCTGCTGCCCCTGGTCTTTCTCATGCGTCGCGGCCCCAAACCTGCCGCCGAGGAAGAGCCGGGCATCGAACCCCTTCCTTGATCCGCCGCACTCTGGTATTATTTATAGGATAAGGGCCATTATCCGGCCGGCGGCTGATCTCCGCCGCCCCAGGCCGAGAGGGATACATCGTTGCGCCTCGTCAATCTCATTCTCCTGCTCATCGCCGCGGTTTTCTTCGTCTGGATTCTCAACGAGGTGGGGTGGGATACCCTGGGACGTTATCTCTGGCAGGTGGGCTGGTACTGGCCGCTGCTCCTGCTGCCTTATGGGCTGGTCAACTGGCTGGAAGCCTGGTCCTGGAAGTATATCCTGGTGGACACGCCGGCCAGGACCTCGGTGGGCCGGCTCTTCTGGCTGCGTCTCGGGGGCGAAGCCCTGAACCAGCTCACTCCCACCGCCAGCCTGGGGGGCGAGCCCTTCAAGGCCTCCCGCCTCCAGGCCGACGGCGTGCCTCTGGAGATGGCCAGCGCCTCGGTGGTGATCATGAAGGGCATCCTGGTCCTGAGCTTGGTGCTGTATATCTTTGTTGGGCTGGCCCTGGCCCCCGTCTATTTGCCCGAGGCGGCCAAGCATATGCTGTTTTTAAGCCTGGCAGCCCTGGGTCTGGCGGCCGCCGGCATTATTTTCGTCGTCGTGCAGCGGCGGGAGCCGTTTGGCAACAGCTTCCGCTTCCTGAACCGGCGCGGCTGGCTGCCCCACTTTCTCCGGGATCAGGAGGGCTTTTTAGAGAATCTGGACACAGCCATGTCCCAGTTTTACCGGCAATATCCGTCCCGGGCCGTGCTGGCCTTTTTCCTGTTTTTCCTCAGCTGGCTGCTCCATTCGGTGGAGGTCTATCTGATGTTCTGGCTCCTGGGCCACCCCATCAGCCCGGGCATGGCCGTCTGCCTGGATGCCCTGGCCATGCTCTTCACGGCCCTGGGGTTTTTCATCCCTGCAGCCATGGGGGTCCAGGAGGGCGGCAACATCCTCCTGGCCCTGGGCTTCAAGCTGGGTTTCGATCTGGGCGCGGCCTTCAGCATCCTCCGGCGCATCCGGGAAGCCTTCTGGCTCTGCCTGGGCCTGGTAGTGGTGTGGCGGGAGAAGTGACCTGGAGCGAGAAGCCTAGCGGTGGCCAAGCAACTCTTTAAGTTAATATGATTATATTAAATAGTTTCTCTATGGAGTTTAAGCGGAATATAGCAGTTAGCACCACCTCCGCCCCTGCCAGAATGATCGACTACTTGATCAAATAAAGGCCAGGGTTTCTTATCATGCCCGAGGTGGTCTCCGCCTTTCCTCTGGCACACCACTACCGATCAGTGCTGGGCTGGCTTGGAGTCCTTAAGTTCCACCGCAGTGAAGTGTCTGAGTTCTGAGGGTAAGTATGCCAACAATTTAGAGGAAATTACTTTTTCATTGAAATTTGTGCTATCATACCTGCCACGAGACAATTGGGCTACAAAAAGGGGAACCTTTTCGGGGTTAAACTTGGGTAAACAGGTCCCCAAAAGCATCTTTGGACTGCGGTGCCAAGGTGGCCGCATAATCTCAGTTGAAGCAAGGGGCGCGAAAATGAGAAATTGGCATATCAGGCTAACAAGCATCCTTGGGTTGGTATTGATTCTCTTCCTGCTCCCCACAATGCCTTGTGCTCAGGAGCCTCAGGATAAGGTCATCGCCACGAAAAGTATCATAGCCTCCTATGTGGGGGCAGAGATTGGTGATTACAACCATGCGATATTTCGAACCAGTGATGGTAAAGAAGTGGATTTCTGGTGTTCAGGTGAAATGGTCGAATTTTTAAATAAGTATAAAGGGAAAAAGATCGACATAACGTATCAGATTACTGATACGTATATTCCCGAGGCAAGAGGGGTGCAAAGGATTGAAGTAATTAAAGATGCGAAAGTCGAAAATCAATCATTCAGCACCTGGAAAAAGAATAAACCGTGACCTGGCGCCCCTGCTCCCACGCTGGGGCTGAAACCAAAGTGAAATAAAACACCCATTGAATCGGCTCTTATGGGATGCGGCGGTAGTGAGAAGTCTCTCCGTCTGAGTCTTTGAGGATGAGCTCTTGTCCTTGCAGCCGGTAAGAGAGGCGCATTTTCTCACCAGTCAGGGAACTCCGGGTGAGTATCAGATTTTTCCGCAATTCATAGGTGCCCTTATCCACTAGTTGATTTAACTCATAGGCCTCATAAGTCGAACCGCCTATTCTGAGGACTTCACCATCCTTGCTGCGCCAAGAACCGACGATGGAAACAGCTGCCTCTGGCGGTGTGGTTGACGCCTCTGGTGCGGGTGATGGCGTTAAGTCCGGCGCGGCGGCCGGCGGCGGCGTTGCCGCCCCGGGTATAGAGGCTGCACCGGGTTTTTCCTTGGCCCACAAAACCAACCATCCTTTGGGCACCAAGTACTTGAGAACCATCCGCGGCGAGCCCTGCTCCCAGCGAGAAACCAGCACCGTGAAGTTCATGGCTTCCGTCGGGCGTCCGCTCTCATCGAAAGACAGCAGCCTGAGCGTCGGTTTAAGCCTGGTGTCGAGCACCACCGCTTGCGAAGTGACTTTCCAGTTCGGGTCCCCGGGATTGTGGATCTTCGCCCTTAGCACCTTGGGGTTGGACTTGTCCGGGGCAATTTCCGTGTAAGCGGGTAGGGGCTGCCACTGGCCATCTTTCAATCCGTGCCAGCGCCATTTACCCACCAAATCTTTGGTGGTCAATTTCCGAGCGTTTTCTACGTATTGCTGCTCCTGCTGGCTGTAACCTTCCACCTGGAGGATAGTTTTGGCAAAGCTGGACTTTCCCCCGATGGATTCGGCTCGCATTGCCACGATGACCTCTCCCGGGGAATCGGCATTAATGAGAAACTCGAGCCCCTCTTTCCACTTAAACGTCTCCCCCTTGAGGTATCCGGGCTTACCCTCATCGGGAATGAATTCAAAGAGCAAGGTCACCTCGTCATCCGGTTGCGGTTTAATCTGTCGATAGGATATCGATTTGTCCGGCTGCGGAATCTCCCCGACTACATTGGTTACCTGCCAGGTTACGGCATTGAAAAACACCGTGGCAAAATGACTTTCCATATCCTTGCGCTTGATAAAGACCGGAACGGCTACGTGAGCCAGATCCGCCAGGTTGGACCCATCGATGGTCGCCCTTGCGGCTCGCTCGCCATTCGTCACCATCAGATGCATCCCGACGAACTCCCGGCTAACCTTATTCCGGTTTCCCTTAAACTCCGGCATGATGAGATCAACGACGTCCGCCACCGAATCCAGCTTTCTCTTGTGGTAATTGGGATCAAGCACATAGCTCTTCTCCAGGATGATAATCCCTTTGTTCTTCTGATCCCGTTGCGCCTGAAGGTACTGCACCCACAAGACGTTTTCTCCCTCCACCGTCGCCTCAATGCGGAAACCTCCGCCGGGCTTGCCCCCTTTCACCGGTTGACCGGATTGTGCATCCACCACCTTGATGTCACTGATCTTGGGGGTGCTCAGATTATCTTTCTGGGTTTGGTGGAGGGCGGCCAAAAGCTTTGGCCAGGCGCCGGTCTTGGCCAGTTGGACCTGCTCGTATTGGGCATTGTACTGCTGGCTGGTTGTGGGGGCATAGATTGCCAGGCCGTGGCTGAGCCGATGCTTGGGGGAGACATAGGATGCAATAACCGCCCGGTCCATGATGCCAACGATGTCCTGGTATTCCTTGTCGGCGGGGAACGGCGCCACGGCATAACGTAAACGCTTGAGCAGGTCCAGCAGGTCCACACTCGACAGCCCGCTCACGCCCTTGCGAATATCCGTTCGGTCAGCATAAGACTCGCTATAAAAGAACGCCCGGGAGATCGCCGGCCAAGAGGCGGGAACCGTCTGGTCCATCTTGGCGGCCAGAATGTTCATAGCCTCCCCCAGCTTTTGGACCTCTCCCAGATCAACCGCAGATAAGGTGGCCACCTGCTCCTTGCGCCCGCCATAGTGCTTGCCGAAGGCATCGACAATTTGGGCTCCCAGCCGGCGCACCCCCAGGCTCTCCTGTCCAAAGGCGGGCAGAATCTCCTCATAGGGCCAACCGTCGCCTGGTTCAAGGGCCTGGGACGCGACCATGACCTGGGCCAGATCAGAGATCTCGGCGGCAGTTTCCATCTGGGCCATAAGGCACATATCGAATCCCACCAGATCCAGTTTCTTCAAGCCCGTATCCTTGAGGGCCGCAGAAATCCCCTGCCGGAGTTTGGGAAGATCCAATTTGTCATACCCCTTCGCGGTTCCAGGAGCATCTGAGTCGTTGAGATGGGACGCCCAACCTCCCCCGTGATCCCACATGATCAGGGCATAATGTTGGGCCGGGAAAGTCTTGATCACTGAGGCGAGAAATCCTTGCAGGACGGCGGGATCAGCCATGTTTACCTCGCCGGGGCGGGCGAGCACTTCTGATTTCAAACCCTTTTCGGTATTCCGTTTTATTCTCACCACCCGGTCAGTCCGATCATCCCCTTCGGTGGTGGGTCCTCTGGCCCGGTCTACCAGCACAATGCATTCGACCCCTTCTTCCGGGAGACCTCTTTCCATTTCCTTAAGATCTTTGAGGGCAAACGGGTCAAGATCATTGTCTGCACCCATATAAACGGCAATGGTCCATATCCGTTTCGGATCTTTATGTATCGGTCCCAGATCCATCGACCCCGAGGCGACTTTCGGGCTGGTCTGTGAAACTCCACTGGAAGATCCCGGCTGGGCTGTCTTGGAGACCGTAAAAGGTGCCGAGCCGGCGATCTTCCCATCGATGTACAGATCCAGCTTATATTTCCCACTGGGCCAGCCGTTAGTGGGCTTCGAGATCACGAAGTGGGCAGTGGCATCGCCTTTGTCTTTCAAATCGATGGTGTAAGATTTAATGACGTAGTTTGGTTCATCAATGGCATCAACAGCTATCCAACTGCCCTTGAGTTTGCTGCCCGCCTTAACATTTTTCAGCTGCACCAGGGCATGAATTTCAGGAGCGAGAGCATTAAACTCCTTCCGGACCCCCAGAGCTTTCATACCTGGTTCCGTCACCCCCGCACAGGTTGTGACGGAGACGATGCTTGCCGCCGGGGGTGGCGCCTGGGTCTTGTCTTGGCCTTTCCCGGACTTTTCCGCTTCTTTAATGCCGGCGCCGGCAGCCCGCACCTCAATAAAGAGAATCCGCCATTCCTCCTGTTCCTTAACCAACTGGAACTCCACCGGGGTCACCGCCCCGTCCTGGGCGGTAAGGGTCCCTTTCACCGTGCCGATATTGTTTTCAATGGACCTGGTGGTAAAGGTATGCCCCTGGTTTTGGGACAGGGAAGGGTATTGTTTCACGAACGCGGTAAACTGTTCCAGGGAAGTGGCCTTATGAAAATCCTTGCAGGTCAGGCGATAAGCGCCTTTGATGTCCCCCTGCCGCAGGAGATCCAGCTGTTTTTCCACTACCCCCACCATGCCGGCGGTAAAGTAAAAAGCCAGTCCCACCGCCAGGATGATAAATGCGACAACGCCTCCCAGGATTTTCGGCCATTTCTTCTTTTTCGGACTTCCGGGCGGGGACGTTTGGTTCGCGGTCTGCTCCATGTCTCCTCCTTGAAGTGTTCCCGGGGCTCAGCCGGTTCCTTTCTTGTGCCTGAACAGCCGAACCGGGAGATAACTTCGGCCTCTAACTGGCCCAATTTCTCTGTTTTCAGATTCCGGAAAGTTGTCCATCCCAGGAAAAACCATGAGGTATGAGGAAATGCCAGCCATGACCACGTTCCATCCCCGGAGCCCGTGCCGGCGGCTTGCCGCCCCGCACCAACTGCCGGGATCCTACCCGGCGGGGGCGGCAACTCCGCGGCTGCCCTGATGGTCAGGCTGGCCGACCAGTACACCTACCTTGTGGCTGGCTCCGGGGGAGGAATTCTTCCCGGGTTTCAGCCTCGACTCCACCATCAGTATAAAATAATGCTGACTCGCCTGGAGGCGAGATTAAGGGGTTGGTTGACGTATCCCAGACTATTTTACCTGAAAAGGCACCGACTTGCTGACCCCGTCCGAGGTGGTGATGACCACTTTATAGTCCCCTGGCGGCCAGTTGTTGGTGGGTTTGCTAAATGCGAAAGTGAGGGTGACATCTCCGCTGCCAGAAATATCTTTGGTGATGGAAAGTGCCTTGAGGTTCTCCGGCCCATAGATGAGGTCCGCGGTGACCTTTTGGCCTTTTTCCATCCCGCTAATGAGGGCGGTGCCGTTAATCGACGCGGTAGTGGGGGTGAATTTGTCCTGGTGTTTTGTCACCACGCCGCCGGCATCGGCTTTGTCGCTTACTAAAATCTCGGTAATCTTGCTGGCGGCCTGTACTGGGGCCGGTAGCGCCGCCATGATCGCCATGAACAAAACCGCCAGGCCGGCCAGGAGCATCCGCCGGTTCTGCCGCCATCCCATGACTACTGATTGGTTTAACATCTGTCGCATCTTTGCCCTCCTCATGAGAAGTTAAAAATAACCGGAACATAGTTGCTAGCCAATTAACCACCCGTTAATTCAGCTATTTTAAGAATACCGAAACCACCCGTCAAGGAAAAAGGTTTGGGTGAATGATCTGCCCCCCCGAAAACCGATCCACAAATTATATTAGAGTAATGGGTTGAAAGAAGGCGGGTCATAGCAATATAACTAGCGAACCTACTGAGAAATCACCAGGCGTTCATGATCCGCATAACGGAAGTTATCAGGACCCGCCGAACAACTGCACGCTCACCTCTTCCCTTTTGAACCGCCCTTCCACTCCCAGGGGGATCATCACCAGACCGTCACTTTTGACCAGGGGGGAAAGGAGCCCCCGAAGGCCCCAGGACCGGGGCGGCCCACAGGGTCTCGCCCTTCCGGCGCCGGCGCACCCGGACGTTGTCTTCCCGGCCTGTGGCCCCGCCGCGGCCTTTCCGGGGTTGGGGTTCTGGCCAGGCTGGGCCCGGTTATACTGTTTTCTGTTTGCCGTTTTCGGTTTCCTGTTAATAAGATTTTTAATATCAACAAGTTAGCGAGCGAGTTTGTTGCATTTGAATGAGAACTTAGTATTACTCCTCCCGGCCGAGGTAGGGGACGGCGTGCCTCAGGTGTTGCTGAAAATTCTCCCGGTAGGCCCGGGTGAGGTCGGGGAGGTCATCCAGGATCAGGAGGTTTTCGGCGTTCTTGTCTTCAGCCGCCTTGCTGAAATTAAAGGAGCCGGTAATCACCACCCGGTTGTCGATAATCATGATTTTATTGTGAGCGATGGCGTGCTTGTCGTCGATAAAAACGGGGATCCCCATGTTCTTCAAAAACGTGGCCGCGGAATATTTCTGGCTCCGGTTGGACTTGTCCAAAACCGCGCTGATCTTGACGCCTCGCTTTTGAGCTCGAATCAACGCCTGGGCAATGGGCTGGCTGGTGAAGGAGTAGGCCTGCAAGAGAATTTCTGACTTGGCCTGGTTAATCTCTTTGAGGATGGCGTCGGTGCAGCCGCCGTTGGGGGAGAAGTAGACCCGGATGGACCCGGCCTGGGCCAGGCCGCAGGTTGCCCCCAGGAACAGGATTAACCACAGGAGGAGTAAGGCTTTTTTCTTCATGGCAGTCATTCATGGGCCTTCGGCCCACCCGTAAAACATGAAAAGTATGGTAGGGCGGGCGTCCTCGCCCGCCACTCAACTGGATTGATGGTGCGTAGGACGCACTACGAAAGACTTTTCAGAACAGTTCTCTGATTGGCAATGCCGCCCTTACCTGTGCTCCGGTACTGCACCATCAGACCCACCTTAACCGGAAACGGCTGCTGACGCCATGACCGTTGACCTTTCCGGCCTTTTTTGTTCATACCCGAGTTGTCATCTTTTGGCAATCCATTTCCCCGTTCCCTCGAGGCCATGTTGCAGACCCGGGGAAAATGGTAAGATGCGGGCAGGGGCGGGGGGCTCAGGCCCTGGCTGAATCGATTATCATAGAGGCGGCATGCGCATCATCGGTCATCTGGATATGGACGCCTTTTTCGCGGCCATTGAAGAACGGGACCACCCGGAACTGAAGGGGCGGCCTCTGGTGGTGGGGGCCGACCCCGCGGGCGGCCTGGGCCGGGGGGTGGTGTCCACCGCCAATTACCCGGCCCGGGCCTACGGCATCCATTCGGCCATGCCCATTTCCACGGCCTGGCGGCTGGCCGAAGCCGCCCGGCGCCGGGGCCGGCCCGCCACGGTATTCGTGCCGGGCTCGCACCGGAAGTATGGCGAGGTCTCGGCGCGGATCATAGCCATTTTGCACCATTTTGCCCCGGTGGTGGAGGGAGCCGGCATCGATGAGGCCTATTTTGACCTGAGCTTCACCGGCTCCTATGACCGGGCCGCGGACCTGGCCCGGCAGATCAAGGCGGCAATCCTGGAGCAAGAAAGGCTCACCGCTTCCATCGGCATCGGTCCCAACAAGATGGTCGCCAAAATCGCTTCGGATTTTCATAAACCCGACGCCTTGACCCTGGTCACGCCGGGAGAAGCCGAAGACTTTCTGGCGCCTTTGGCGGTGCGGAAAATCCCCGGTATCGGCCCCAAGACGGAACAATCCCTGGCCCGCCTGGGAATCAAGACGGTCAAGGATTTAAAGCGGTTTACGCCGGAGGAACTCTATGAAAAATTCGGCAAGTGGGGTCCATCGCTCTACGAGCGTATCCGGGGCCGCCACGACAGCCCCCTGGTGACCTCATGGGAGCCCAAATCCGTGGGGGAGCAGGAGACCTTTGCCCAAGACACCCGGGACCTGGAGTTCATCTTCTCCCGCCTCTGGGAGCTGTGCCGGGAGGTGCACCGGCGATTTACCGCCGTGGGTTTCCACACTTACCGCACTGTGGTGGTCACGGTGCGCTTCGCCGACTTCGCCACCTACTCCCGCTCCCACACCCGGGTGGCGCCCGCCGCCTCGCGGCGCCGGTTAACCTTTGAAGCCATGAAACTCCTGATGCCCTTCCTGGACCGGCGGGAGAACCCCCGAGGCAAACTCATCCGCCTCATCGGCGTGCGGGTGGAGAAGTTAGGCCGGGAATGAGACCAGATTGGCGGCCAGCGCCAGGGGCTTTTTCGTCTATGGCCCCTGCCCTGCCCCTCGCCCGGCTCCGGGATTTTTCCAAAAAATGACCGATAATCGCCATTCCTTGATCTACATCAAAGGGTGGTTATCTTAATTTAATAACGCTTATTGCCATTGCTCCGAAAATAAGCTATAATTAACTAAATTAATTAGCTAAATGGAGCAATTATTGTGCAACAAGAAAACTTGAGTCTCCTGGCATTTCAAAAAAGGTTTAGGACCGAAAAAGCTTGTCAGAA
>JAHIKF010000427.1 GCA_018897875.1 Pseudomonadota bacterium
CCCTGAGCTTCAAAAACTTTAACATCGGGACGACAGCTGCCCACATTCCACACGAGAGCCGGGATCGGATTCAGGCTACCTTTATGCCGGACGCCGCTAAGGCATTATGAAGGTCCCCTGGGCTTGCTCCCTTGGCGCACTATCTTGCCATTCGCGACAATTATCACCTTCCCGTAAAAAATGCCAGCTATCGTCTCGATATGGAAGCTTTTTGGCGATGTGATAATTATCGGATCAGGGCAGTAACCTTTCATTGCCCAACGTGGGGTTCTCTTGGATCGAGGCAATAGTTCTCATGCTTTTTTCATGATCACTTGATTTAAAATCTTACCAAGTTCTGAAATTCTATACGGTTTGACAATAACTCCATTAACCCCATATTTCTGGAAGTTGGCCATTATCGGATCGTCGGAATAACCGCTGGAAACGATGGCCTTTACCTGGGGATCGATCTCCAGCAGTCCCGCCATGGTTTCTTTGCCCCCCATGCCCCCGGGAACCGTCAGGTCCAGAATCACCGCAGCAAATGCCTGTCCAGACCCGTGCGCCTGGACGAACATTTCTATGGCTTCGCCCCCATCTCTGGCAAACTCCGCCTCATAGCCCAGGCGGGCAAGCATTCTCCCTAATACTTCCCGCACCATCTCTTCATCGTCCATTACCAGGATATTGCCTGTCCCAACCAGCAGCCCCCGATCTTCTTGTGGTTGAGGGGTGGCTTGTTGTTCAACAGCTGGAAGATAGATATGAAAAGTTGTTTCCACCCCTGGTTTTGACTCTACGGCAATATGACCGTGATGGTTGTTAATAATAGCGTAGGCCGAGGCCAGGCCCAAGCCGCTGCCCTGCTGTTTGGTAGTAAAATAGGGGTCAAATATTCTCGGCAGGTGTTCCGCCGGTATGCCCATCCCCTGATCCCGCACCGAGATTTTTATATACCTCCCGGCACGCAGAGGCAAATTGCTCTCTGTCTCTAAATTAAGGTTCTCGGCCCAAACCTTAATGGTCCCGCCAGTCGGCATGGCCTGGATGGCATTGATCGTGAGATTCTGGAAGACTTGGTCGATTTGCCCTGGGTCGCCTTCTATCCACCAGAGATTTTCTGGGAAGGTAGTTTCACATTTCACCGGAGATCCGACACAGGTAAAAGCGGTGGATTCGGTGAGGAATTCCGCCACCGAGAAGAGTTTTTTTACCGGTGCTCCACCTTTGGCAAAGGTGAGCAGTTGCTGAGACAAAGCCTGAGCCCGCCAGCACGCCGCTTCTGCCCGAGCCAATCTGTCTTGAACCCGGGGGCCTATCTGGTTATCCAGCTTGGCCAGGCCAACATTTCCAATTATCGCCGTAAGAATATTGTTGAAGTCGTGGGCGATACCCCCGGCCAGGGTGCCCACCGCTTCCATTTTCTGCGCCTGGAGAAACTTGGCCTCCAGGTTCTTGTGCTCGGTGATGTCAAGAAAATAGCCCAATGTCGCCAGCTGCCCCTGGTAAATAGTGGAAGTAACCTTTTCCATCACCCATCTGGTCTCGCCACTCTTGGTGATGATGGGAAACTCATAGGCTAAATCGAGTTCTCCTTTTACCATGCGGATGGCGGTTTCCCGGACCATTTCCCGGTAATCCGGATGGACCAGGGTCCGGCTCTCGTGGCCTAACAACTCCTGGGCAGTATAGCCGGTGACTTGTTCAAAACCAGGATTGACCATTTGACACTTGCCGTCTTGAACAATAAAGATGCCCATGGGGGCCTTATTCACCAAAACCTGGAAAGCCTCTTCGGCCCGCTTGCGTTCGGTGATATCGCGGAATGTGATTACAGACCCAACAACCTTGCCATCCTCTTGAATCGGCGTGGTGTTAAATTCGCCCCAGAAGCCGGTGCCGTCTTTTCGCCAGAAATACTCCTCGCCATGGCCGATTTGACCATGATGAAGAGTTTTGTAGATAACACATTCTTCTTGGGGATACGGTGTACCGTTATGTCTGGCGTAATGCCATATTGGGTGACTTTTCCGGCCGATCAATTCCTGTGCTTCATAGCCAAGCATCCTTGCCGCCGCGGAGTTGACAAAGGTATGGTTGCCGTTCAGGTCCAGCCCCAGAATGGCTTCCCACACCGAAGATAAAATGAGTTCATGTTGACGATGGAGCTTTTCCAGTGCTTCTCTAACGGAAACCCGCTGTAGGGCCATGGCCAGTTGCATGGCGATCCCTTCCAACTCCTCCACCATCTGCAAGGAGACCATATTCTCCTTGGGATCAGCCACATGAATCAAGCCCAGGATGTGGTCTCCCAGGCGGATAGGCACCAGGGCCACGGACTCGTAGTCGAACTCATTGCAGGCATTGCGCGTCCGCCCTTTTTCCTCTTCGGAGACCGTGGCCAGGAAGCGGGTGGTGGCGTTCATATAGAAAGACCCGCCTGGAGTGTAAAAGGGGAGTTGGGGGTCAGTGGTCCCTTTAATGACATTGATGCATATGCACTCATCCCTCTTGATGGACAGAGGGCTTTCCAGTTCGTAGAATTCAGGGCTGAAACCCGAATAGGCCTGGTAGGGGATGCTGCCCTCTGCATCCAAGACCCGGATCGCCACCGCCGCGCATTGCGTGGTTTTCTGCAGTTCCTCCACGAATTCCTGAAGCAGCGGGGTGATCTCTCTGCGCCGGATGGCGATTTCCAGAAAGCGATGGGAGGCTTGCAGCGATACCTCCGCCCGCTTGCGCTCGGTGAGTTCGGCCTGCAAGGACTGGTTGGCGGTCACCAGCTCCTCATGGACCTTCAGCAGTCTCTCTACGGACTGTTTGTAAGTAAAAAACAGGTACCCCAGTATCAGGAAGTACGCCGCCAAGCGCACCAGGTGCCAGAACCACCAGATGGCGTCCCACAGCAATGAAAACTGAAACAATATGGCCGCAAGCCCGAAAAGGACGCATAGGTTGGCCAAAAGGAGGTCCTCAGAGCGTTCGCTCCGGCGGTAGAGGATGGCCAGCCGCACCGCCGCCGACATAAAGAAGACCCCCCCCAGTAAGTTTATTGCCTTGGCGGTGGGGGTGAAGGCCCCCTCCATCATCATCAACGGCCTCGCCTGCGGGAACGTCAGGCTGAACCCCCCGAAGGCGATGGCGGCGCCGGCCACCGCCCAGGGCAGCGCCTGGGACAATTTGGTCCTGGCCGCCCGGGCCGGCAGCCACACCAGGGCGAACAAAACCCCTCCCACCAGGGTCGCCATGCTGTGGAGCCAGACAAAGGAAAACCCCGGCCGGGTGAAGGCATGGAACCAGTCCAGGACCCCCATGCCGATCAGGGCGCAGGCCACCCACAGATGGTGGGCGGTGTCCTCGGCGGGTTTCTCCAGCAGCAGGAAGATGGCGACCAGTAACAGGGCGGCGAAGGTTCCCAGAACCTCAACGACGGAATGGACCGGTTCGTTCGCCCAGATCCAATCCGGGAAATACACATAAAGTAAAATGGCGCCGACGCTGGGGATTACCGCTCCCAGCAGCATGGTGAGAACTAACCTGTAACGAGTGGTTGTCATCCGCGTTCCCCTTCCCGGATCATGGTGTATGAATGAGACGGCCAGCCTGTGATCCGGCGGGCTTATGGCAACACTTTCTACTGATAAGTCACGATCATTGGCAGAACAGGGCTGGAGGGAAAGCCTTGATCAGGGTGGGTGTGGCCAGGATTTTCTCTTCTTCGGCCAGTTGCGGCCGTTCCAGAATATCAATGATCATCAGGACATATTTTCCCCCGAGTTCCTCCTTACAGATGCGGCGCAGGCATGGCCCGCCCGGACCTGGGGGTCATGTCGGGGATATAGAGCTTCAGGATATACTTACTCATCTCTCTTCTTCTCCGTGGCGGTTTCCGGGCCGGGAATGCTGTAGCCGCCGAAGGCATAATTGCGATAAAACGCGGCCAGGTAGCCTAGTACCAAGTAACATTCATAGTTTCGGATAAAGGTGCTTCAGCTTTATCCTGGCATCGTCTGTAGAGAAACGCCAATTTATTCTTGATTGCCG
>JAHIKF010000428.1 GCA_018897875.1 Pseudomonadota bacterium
AAAAACCGCCAGGCAGGTCTTCTGGCTCTCGGATCAGCCGGAGGAGGTCAGCCTTCCCACCGGGGTTTTTTATAAATAAGCCCCCGGCAGTGGCCGGCAATTGCCTTACCTTCTCCGTCCCCGATTACAGCGGCGGGACCGCCCCGGATTCTCACCGGGTTCCGGATTGCCTGGGGTTTGGTTAATTACCTGAATAAGTAACATGAGCCTCAACATTTGTCAAGGCAGAGGCATCGAGGGAAAATGCCGGTTTTGGATAGATCCTCCCCCGCCGCAAATCACCTTGACAGCCAGTCCCCTTAAAGGTTATTTTTATTATTTGCGGGTAGATTTCAGGATGAGCGGCCATGATTAAAGCGATTCGGGGGATGCGGGACATCCTGCCGCCGGAGACTTCCCGGTGGCAGTGGGTGGAGTCGGTGGCCCGGGAGGTTTTTGACCTCTACGGCTACCAGGAGATTCGTCTGCCCCTGCTCGAGCGCACCGAGCTCTTCGCCCGCTCCATCGGCGCCGACACCGACATCGTGGCCAAGGAGATGTACACCTTTCCCGACCGCAAGGGCGAGTCCCTGTCGCTCCGGCCCGAGGCCACCGCCTCGGTGCTCCGGGCCGTCCTGGAAAACCGCCTGGAGAAGGGCGCCGGGGTCAAAAAGTTCTTTACCCTGGGGCCCATGTTCCGCTACGAGCGGCCCCAGAAGGGACGCTTTCGCCAGTTTTACCAGATCAACTGCGAGGCCTTCGGGGTGGAGGCGCCGGAGCTGGACGTGGAAGTCATCCTGCTCCTGATGCATATCCTCAAACGGCTGCTGCCGGGGAAGTTGCGCCTGCTGGTCAATTCCCTGGGCTGCCCCGGCTGCCAGGTGAAGTTCAAGGCGGCCCTGGGGTTGTTCCTGATCAACCGGGAGGGCCTGTGCGAGGACTGCCAGCGCCGCCGTACTACGAACGCGCTCCGGGTCCTGGACTGCAAGAGCGCCCATTGCCAGGGGATTTTGCACAACGCCCCGGTGATCCGAAATTATCTCTGCCCCGATTGCGCCGCCCACTTTGCCCGGGTGCTGGAGATGTTGAACCGGTTTAACATCGCCTACGAACTCAAGCCCAAGCTGGTCCGGGGCCTGGATTACTACACCCGCACCGCCTTCGAGGTAGCGGCCGTGGGGCTCGGGGCCCAGGACGCGGTGGCGGGCGGCGGGCGCTACAACGGCCTGGCAAAGGAGTTGGGCGGACCGGATCTGCCCGCCATCGGCTTCGCCATCGGCGAGGACCGCCTCCTGGAGGTGCTGCCCCAGGATTTCGGCCAGGACTTGCGGCCCCGCGTCTTTGTGGCGGCCCTGGGCGAGCCGGCCCGGGAGCGGGCCTTCACCCTGGTCCAGGAGTTGCGCCGCAAGGATTTGGCCGCGGAGATGGATTTTGAGGGCCGGTCGCTCAAGGCCCAGATGTCCATGGCGGACCGCCTCAACGCCGCCTACGTGGTCATCGTCGGCGATAAGGAACTGGAAACGGGCCTGGCCCAGGTGCGCCCCATGCGGAATTTTCCTTCCCAGGCCGGCGCCGCGGCTAACCAGGAGGCAGCCGAGGCCGGGCGGCCGCCGGTGGCCCAGGAGAAGGTGAGGTTTGAGGATTTAACGGCTCATTTAATCAGAAAAACCCGTGGCGAAGAAATATAGCTGATGTCCTGTCTGCCGGAAACGCCATGCTGAGTCAGGTTCTTCAAGTCCCCCTTTGAAAAAGGGGGATTTAGGGGGATTTACCAAGGCTTACAAAATCCCCCCCAGCCCCCCTTTAACAAAGGGGGGAGTTTTAAGGGCGGACACACAGATCCGCCCCGACGTAAAATGCCGTGGGAGAAGGGAAAAGCAGTGTTTGATTCATTAGAAGGTCTGACCCGTAGCCATTCCTGTAATGAGCTCAGGGCTGCGGCTAACGGCGCTGAGGTGGTGCTCATGGGCTGGGTCCAGCGCCGGCGGGACCACGGCGGCCTCATCTTTGTGGACCTCAGGGATCGGGAGGGGCTGACCCAGGTGGTCTTCAACCCGGAAATCAATCCCGATACCCACGTCAAGGCCGGGGTGCTCCGGGATGAGTACGTCATCGCGGTGCGGGGCCTGGTGAACCTCCGGCCGCCGGAGATGCTCAACCCGAATCTGCCCACCGGCGAGATCGAGGTCATG
>JAHIKF010000429.1 GCA_018897875.1 Pseudomonadota bacterium
CGGCTTCAGAGGACCCTGTCCCGCCAGGCTGTCAGCCATGGCCAGGGCAAAGAGGCCCGGCAGTTCAGGCCGTGCCGCCCGCACCAGCCGGCCCAAGGCCCGGAAGCTGAGTTCCCGTTCCCGGAAGGCCGGCAGCAGCAAAAACGGACGCATGTGCATCTGGATGAGGGCGCTTACCGTCCTGATCTCAGCCTGACTGCACCGCAACCTTGAGGCCACCCGGCTGAAAATCTCCAACCCCACTTTTTCGTGGAGGTAAAACGTATAGCGCTCCGGGTGGCTGCGGCGCCCCTGCACCTGGGGCTTGCCGGCGTCATGAAACAGGGCGGCCAGTTTCAAGAGCACTGTTTTGGGGTGCTGGCCGGCGTAACGGACCACCTCCGCCGCCATCTCCCCGAAATAAGCCGCCGGCGCCGCCAACACCTCCTCCAGGCAGGCCACGGCCGCCAGGGAATGGCCGTAGACATCCAGGTGATGGTAGCCATTCTGTTCCACCCCCTTCAGGTCATCCAGTTCCGGAAACACCCGGCTCAGGAGCCCCACCGCCTCCATCGCCTCGAGCACCGGGGCGGCCGACGGCGCCGCCAGGAGCAGGAATAACTCCTGGTGCACCCTTTCGGCCGCCACCCGGGAAAATTCCGGGGCCGCCCGGCGGATGGCAGCCGTAGTTTCCGGAGTGACCTGAAAACCATGCGTGGCGGCAAACCGATAGGCCCGGAGGAGTCGCAGGGGGTCATGATGGAAATTTGCCGCCGCCACCATCTTAAGCCGGCCCCGGGCTAAATCTTCCAGGCCGCCGCAGGGGTCGATAAGCCCCGGCGGACCCTGCCCCAGGACGGCGTTCAAGTCCACTGCCAGGGCATTGAGAGTGAAATCCCGGCCCGCCAGATCTCCCGCCAGGGTGGGGGCCCGGAATTCGGCCAGGTCCAGAATCTCCTCTTGCCACACCACCCGGGCGGTGCGCTCGGCTTCATCCAGGAGGACATAGGTCCCGCCCAGGGCGCCTGCCAGGTCCCGGGCCAACTCCAGCGTCTGGGCCGAAACCGCCAGGTCCAGGTCCTGGGCCGCCCGGCCCAGGGCCAGCTCCCGCACCGAGCCGCCCACCAGATAGACCTCGACTGACCGGGCCGCGGCCAACTTCCCTATCATCACCAGCGCCGGCCGGCTCGCCAGGGGTCTAAGACCCTGGTCCAGGTTGTCCAGGAGAATCCTGGTTGCCATGGGGGCCAGGGCTGGGGTAAACTGGTGGCGTAACCCGGTGGTGTCGATGGGGCAATCTCCTTAAACGATGCCGAGAACCGCCGGCGGCGCCGCCCCAAAGACCGGCCGCGCCATGGCAGAGCGATGCTGCTGATGATCTTATGCTTCATTATAATTAATTCATTCACAAATTCTCAATTTTTTTGAGCAATGTCCGGTTTGGTTTTTGCAAAGAAGGAATCTCTTTATACGTAGTCCAACAGTTCATAAATTCGCTAACGCACTTTTTGCTCCAAGAAGATTACTTCCCCCTCACCCTGACCCTCTCCCCCATTGGGGGAGAGGGGAAAAAGTAGAACCGATTTAATGCCTCATGGTTACTAAACCCGGCGACATCTCCTACTCCCTCTCCCCCCGCTTCGGGGGGAGAGGGTTGGGGGTGAGGGGGGCAGGACAACCGCATGCAATTTCCTAACCGGACATTGCCATATTTTTTAAGCCCTGGTCGCTCATAAGGCTTCAGGGATAATCGGGCAACTTTCCCTCTTGCCATTGTTCCATTTCTTCATTTCTTCATAAAGGATGGCCGAAGTCCATGGCAGCCCGCCCCGGAAGATCCGTGTTTATCTGTCAGAACTGTGGATACCAGGCGCCCAAATGGCTGGGCCGCTGCCCCGATTGCGGCACCTGGAGTTCCATGGCCGAAGAATTGACCCCCTCCGCGCCCGTAACGGAGGTAAACCTGCCGCCCCGGCGCCGCGCCCCCCAGCCGCTGATCGGGCTCAAGGCGCCCCCCGAGGTCCGACAGGTGAGCGGCCTGACGGAATTCGACCGCACCTTAGGCGGCAGCGTGGTCCACGGGTCCGTGGTCCTCTTGGGGGGCGACCCCGGCATCGGCAAATCCACCCTGATGCTCCAGGTGCTGGATCGGCTCTGCCAGCAGGGATTAAAGGGCCTCTACATCTCCGGGGAAGAGTCCGAAACCCAGATCAAGCTCCGGTCCGACCGCCTGGGACTCACTTCCCCGGGGCTTCTGGTGGCCACCGAAACCTGTCTGGAAAATATCCTTAAGGTCGTGGAGGAGTGCCGGCCCGCCTTTCTGGCGCTGGATTCCATTCAGACCCTCTACACCGCCACCCTGCCCGCGGCCCCCGGCTCTCTGACCCAGGTCCGGGAGACCGCCTTCCGCCTGGTGCAGCAGGCCAAACTCACCGGCATCGCCACCTTCTTGATCGGCCACGTCACCAAGGAAGGCGCCATCGCCGGTCCCATGGTGCTGGAGCATCTCGTAGATACGGTGCTCTACCTCGAGGGCGACCGGAGCCACGCCTTCCGGCTGCTGCGCACCGTCAAGAACCGCTTCGGCCCCACCCACGAGCTGGGTATCTTTGAGATGCAGGAGGCGGGGCTGGTGGAAGTGACCAACCCCTCGGGACTGTTCATGGCGGAACGCTCCCTGGAAGTCCCCGGCGCCGCGGTCATCCCCAGCCTGGAGGGTTCCCGCCCCATCCTGGTGGAGGTCCAGGCCCTGGTCTCGCCGTCCTCCCTGGCGCAACCCCGCCGCCAAAGCATGGGCGTGGACCCGGGCCGGGTGTCGCTCCTGGTGGCCATCCTGGAAAAACGGGTGGGGCTGGCCATGGGCGGCCAGGACCTTTACGTCAACGTGGCCGGAGGGGTGCGCCTCACCGAACCCGCCGCCGACCTGGGGGTGGCCATGGCCCTGGCCTCATCCTTCCTGGACCGGCCGGTGCCCGCCGACACCCTGATCTTCGGGGAAGTGGGATTAACCGGGGAAGTCCGGGCGGTAAGCGCTCCCGAGTTGCGCCTCAAGGAGGGGCACAAACTGGGATTTAAGCGCGCCCTCCTGGCCCAACGCCAACAGGAACACCTGGGCGACTTCCCCGGCCTGGAACTCCAGGGCGTAGAAACCCTGGCCGCGGCGATCCGGAGCATGTTTCCGTGAGGGTGATATTTTGAGGGGAGGACCGGAGGACACGAGTCCCCCGCCCGACGTGGGCAGGTGGAACTGAGAAACTAAGGGATATGTGTTTTCATGAACTATATAGTATCTCGCATGAACTCTTTAAACTTATTGATTTTATACGTAAAAATACCTAATAAATGTTATTTAAAATATGAATCTCTTTCTAGAAATATGTTGCAGCTAAGGGAACGCTCCCTTAAAATAGTCATACTGACTTTTTTAAGGAGCTGAGAATGCAGAAGTTCGCTATGGCATTTCTGAAAACCCTCAGAGAACCCGGTGTCGGCGTCATCATCGTTGCGATAGCGGCTATCGTGGTCGCTGGCATGTCCGTGTATGGCATGACATTGGCGCTCAAGATGATGGGGTGGTGAAGTGGGGGCATGGGCGAAGTTTCCAACCAAATGGATTCTTCAACAAGAGCTTAATTTTATCGTCTGGAGGAAACACAAGAGCGATGGCATCGCCGCGTTGTTAGTGTTGATTGCTCTTGCTGTTAAGCGGAATCGAGATAAAATGGGGGCACCCGAGGATGATGCATCCATTGTCAAAGCGACCTACGATGAGATTCAAGACTTGGTAGCAATATCCAGAATCAAGGTCTCAAAGGGCCTTGCTTTGTTGGTCGCTCTAGAGATCATCAAGCGTGTAGATAACCGCAGCCACTATCATATAGTTGGCATCGATGTCCCTGGAGAATGGGCGAAACTTCCGCAAGAGCGGCTGATGCAACAGCCCGGGCGTATCTCAGTATTCGGGCCATTCAATTTGCGATCAAAAAGCGAACTCGACGCCCTAAAACTGTATTTGTTGATGGTGGCTTTTCGTAGTTCGAAGACCGGTTGTGCCCATATAGGATACGAAAAAATCACTAAATACACTGGTGTAATCGCGAGGGATCTTAAAAAGGCAAAGTCACATTTAATTAGTTTGGGGCTTATTCATGTGGATTTAGATTTAGAAAAGGACAGAGAAAATGCAAGGCCACCGATGCGCTACAAGATCCTTGGTTTATGATCATGGACGCGAGTTTCCTCACCCCCGAAAACCCTAATAACTAGACAAAACGATACCCCGGCAGAAACTTGAAAAAAGGCTTGTAAAATGTAATTTTACATTTTACAATACCCCTCAATGGTCCGGAATTTTCGGCACAAAGGCTTGCAACGGCTGTTTCAGCATGACGATAGCAGCAAGTTGCCGCCGGATATGGTAGCGTGGATAAAGCTGATTCTCTCCGCCCTGCACGCCTCCCAAGAAATTCAGGCCATGGATATTCCGACTTTTCGTTTGCACCCCCTGAAAGGAAAATTGCAGGGGTTTTTCTCCGTTACCGTCCGCGCTAATTGGCGGATTATTTTTCGGTTTGAAGGCGGCGAAGGCTTCGATATTGATTTTGTCGATTACCATTAGGAAAGGAGAACGCCATGGAGATGAAGAATCCGGTTCATCCCGGTCTTCTGGTTAAGGAGTGTCTTGACGATCTGGGCTTGGCGGTGGCGGAAGCGGCGGCGGCTCTCCATATCACCCGGCAGCAGTTGCATAACATCGTGGCGGGGCGTAGCGGGGTTACGCCGGAAATGGCGATCCGGTTTGAAAAGGCGTTCGGCGGCACGGCGGATACCTGGCTGCGGATGCAGGTGAATTATGATCTGGCCCAGGCCCGCCGGCATGCCTCAGAAATTATGATTGAGCGGTTGACGCCCAAGGTTGCCTAGTTGTGATGACTTTCCATCAGGAGTAAGCCCCCATGACCATGAAGAATCCACCGCATCCGGGCGAGATTATCCGGGAATTGTGCCTCGAACCCCTGGGCTTGACCGTCACCCAGGCGGCGCAGGGACTTGGCGTGACCCGCAAGACCCTTTCCTTGCTGTTGAACGGTCACGCCGGCATTTCCCCGGAAATGGCCGTCAGGTTGTCGCAGGCTTTTGGTCGCAGTCCTGAGAGTTGGTTGCAGCTTCAGGTGCAGTATGACCTTGCCCAAGTCAGAAAGTCGGCCAAGGAAATCAACCTCAAACCGCTTTATGCCCCTACCGGCCCGCAACCCGGATAACAAGGTGGACACAACCGATGCATAATCCGGTTCATCCCGGTCTTCTGGTGAAGGAGTGTCTTGACGATCTGGGCTTGACGGTGGCGGAAGCCGCGGCGGCTCTCCATATCACCCAGCAGCAGCTCCATAATATCGTGGCGGGGCGTAGCGGGGTTACGCCGGAAATGGCGATCCGTTTTGAAAAGGCCTTCGGCAGTACGGCGGATACCTGGCTGCGGATGCAGGTGAATTATGATCTGGCTCAGGCGCGCCAGCGTGCCGCCGAAATTGTGATTGAGCGGCTGACGCCAAAGGTTGCTTAGAAGTCATTTCAAAACCGATTTTCGGCGTCATTTTGCATCAACCGAGGGAGCTTAAGTTGGGAAAGAATCACCCCCCCTTTTCTAAAGGGGGGCAGGGGGGATTAAATAGGCGATTGATAATCCCCCTAAATCCCCCTTTAGGAAAGGGGGACTTAAAACCGCCGATCCCAAGCTTTCACTGTTTGATACCAAGTTGCAGTCTATTGACTATTTA
>JAHIKF010000430.1 GCA_018897875.1 Pseudomonadota bacterium
TCCCGGCAAGGGTGTTGGGCCCTCCAGGCCCGACGCCGGGGGGCGCCCGGATGGTCTGACGACGGAGACAAAGGAGAATCAAGATGGGTCGCATAACTGATGATATGACCCGGTTAGTGGGCGAGATTAAGGCCGGCCATGTGGAGCGCGTGTCATTTGTCAAGGACATGAAGCGAGAAGTGGCCACCATGAGGCAAGGCTTCCGCCGCGCCAATGACGAAAGGGTCCGAGAGGTGGCTGCCTTGTTAGCAGGCTTCCGCCGCGAACATAAAGAAAGGGCTCGAACGGTGATGGCCCTGCGGCAAGCAGTTGCCGCGGACCTGGAAGGCGCCCGCCGGGCCTGGGCCGGCAAATAAGCCGAAGGCAACTTAACAACCTCTTGCCTGAATCACAACCGATTCAGCCACAGAAACAAGGAGACAAATCATGGCCAGAGTACAGAAATCCACCGATTCCTCCAGCCTGGCGGAAGTCGTGGATCGCATCCTGGATAAGGGTATCGTCATTGATGCCTGGGTCAAGGTGTCCCTGGTGGGCATCGAATTGCTGTCCATTGAAGCCCGGATTGTCATCGCCTCGGTGGAGACCTATCTCAAGTACGCCGAAGCCATCGGCCTGACCGCCAGCGCGGCGGCCCCGGCCTAAGGACCTGATGGGGAATAGTTGCTCCCTGAGGGAGGGGCTGGGATCGCGGCTCCTCCCCGGCGGGGAGGCCGGGGCGGCGAACCGAACAGCAGGGAAGCTACCCCGATCCCTATTAAGGTCTTGACGGAAAGGAGAACGCAGATGGGTCCAATAACTGAAGCTACGACCCGGTTGGTGGGCGAGATTAAGGCCGGCCATGCGGAGCGCCTGTCCTTTGTCAAGGACCTGAAGCGAGAAGTGGCCGCCATGAGGCAAGGCTTCCGCCGCGCCAATGACGAAAGGGTCCGAGAGGTGGCTGCCTTGTTAGCAGGCTTCCGCCGCGAACATAAAGAAAGGGCTCGAACGGTGATGGCCCTGCGGCACGAAGTTGCCGCGGACCTGGCAGGCGCGCACCGGGCCTGGTTCGGTCCCTCTCCGGCGGAACGCCGGGCCATGGCGGCGGCCAAGCGCCGCGCCGAGGCGGAGGCGGAACGGCTGACCCAAGAAGCCGCCGAACGGGACCGCCTGGCCGCCTTGGCCATGGCTAAAGAAGAGGCCATCCGGCATCAAGCCGCCCAGAAGGCCGAAGAAGCCAAAGTGACAAAACCCGAACCCACGGGTCACGCCAAGAAGAAATGAACCCCGGGTACGGGGGTGGAGATAAGTTATGCCCGAACTCGCCAAGCAGTCATCGGAGAAGTTGCCCCAGGGCATCCCGCCGGGGGAAATCGCGGAAGTGCGGTGCTCTTTCTGCCGCGGCACCGGCAAAGACCCCTTTGGGATCATGTCCTGGATGTCCAACTGCTGTGTCTGTGGCGGCAAAGGAGTGGTCCGGGTCAAGGCGCCTTACCGGCCTTGCCCCCACTGCCGGGGCACCGGGGCTATCAAGACCTTCACCTGTGGGGTGTGCCGGGGCGCCGGTTATGTGCCCCGGCCCGCCGGTCCCACCCTGGTCTGCCCCGAGTGCCGGGGCAGCGGGGACGACCCCGCCTCGGCCATGGCCTGCCTGACCTGCCTCGGTCTGGGGCTGGTCGCCCCAGGAGAGTCATAGATAATAAGGTTGCCAATCCTGCCCCTGGCTTCCAGGGGCAGTTCCATCAGCAATTACAGGAGCAACGCGGATGAGTGGTAATTTCGAAACAGCACTTGCGGTAAAGGCGGAAAGCCGGAGAGACAGCGTCGAGCCCGAGGCCGGCCCGGAATTCGTGGAAACCGCGTATGTTCAGGAGCTAAGCAAACGCGCCCTGGCCTACCTGGCGGTGGGCTATCCGGTGCACTTCGCCGGCCCGCCGGGCACCGGCAAGACCACCCTGGCCTTTCATGTGGCCGCGCAGTTGCAGCGGCCGGTTTCCATGATCCACGGGGATGACGAGTTCGGCAGTTCGGACCTGATCGGTCGTCACTCCGGTTTCGACAAACGGAAGCTCATTGACAATTACATCCGTAACGTCTTGAAGACCGAAGAATCCATGAAAATGACCTGGGCGGATAATCGCCTCACCACGGCCTGTAGGGATGGCCACACCCTGATCTACGATGAGTTCACCCGGTCCCGGCCCGAGGCCAACAACGCCCTCTTGAGCATCCTGGAGGAGAAGTTTCTCAACCTGCCCAAGGCATCCGGAGAAGGCTCCGCTTATCTGGAAGTCCACCCTGATTTTCGGGCCATCTTCACCTCCAACCCCGAGGAATACGCCGGGGTGCACAAGACCCAGGACGCTCTCATGGACCGCCTCATCACCATCAGCCTGGGGCACTTCGACCGGGAGACGGAGATCCGCATCGCCATGGCCAAATCCGGCATTCCCCGGGGGGATGCGGAGACCATCGTGGAGGTGGTGCGGCGGCTGCGGGGCCTGGGGGTCAACAACTACCGCCCCACCATCCGGGCCTGCATCGCCATCGCCAGGATCCTGGCCCACGCGGGGGCCCGGGCCCGGGCGCAGGACCCGGTCTTCCAGTGGGCCTGCCGGGATGTGCTCCGCACCGAAACCGCCAAGGTCACCCGGGACGGCCAATCCCTGATGGAGGAAAAGGTGGGAGAGGTGATCAAGAAGGTCTGCGGCTCCGGAACCGCCCCTCGCGGCATCAAGGTACAGGGTAAGAAAGAACCAAAAAAGAACCAAGGGGTAAAATATGCCGATCCCCAGTAGAGGTTTAAAGCACCTCCGCACCCATGCGGGGAGATTGGGAATGGTCATCCTTCCTGAAAAGGCATACCAGCGGCTCGCTTTCATTGAGTTGGAGAAAAAACGGCGAGATAAAGATAAGAAGAGAGCCAGCCAACTTATGGCCGATATCGAAACCAACCTCCAGGAGATCGAGGCCGAAAGAGCTTTGCTGTTAAAGGGATTGAAATTACCCGGATTGGAGGAGGGAAGTCCCAATCCCCAGACCCAGCTCCGGCCGCGGCACAGCAGCGGCGGGTTCAAGGTCAGGTATTAAGGCGGTGGCCGGAAAGGGGAGCAGTCTCCGATGACCGGGAATCCCCGGGAGGGCCGCAGACCGATAACCATAACCTTGTCAATTAAAGAAATCGGGAGAACATGCCGATGATCAACATCAAGACCTTGAAACAAATTCGGACCATGCGGAATCTGAAGGGCTACCGCTCCTGCCGGACTACCACGGGTGTGTCCATGGCGCACCTGGACCGCGGCCGCATCTATAATGAGGAGATGCGCCTGGTTAACCGGGAGCTGCGCCGGCAGTGGCTGGAGGAAGCCTGGAAAATCCACCTCAGTCGCTGCGCCCGGAGGCAAGGATGAAATATCCCATGAATGTCTTGAAAACCGATTCGACCGCACGGGGGCTGCGTCCCCGGCAGAAGATGTTCGTGAGCCGGGTGCCCTGCGCTTTCTGTCGCGGCGACGGCGTTGATCCCAATTACGGCAATATGTCGAAATGTCAGGTGTGCGGGGGCGCGGGCGAGATCAAGGTCAAGCCCCCGGTGGTCACCTGTCTGAGTTGTTCCGGCTCCGGATACAGCAGCGGCTTTCTGAGCTGCCTGGCCTGCCGGGGGTCGGGGGTGGTGTCGGTGGCCCCCGAGGCCGGCACCTGCCCCAAGTGCCGGGGCACCGGGGAAGATGGGGTTTTCTATTGCATCCCCTGCAAGGGGCAGGGGATCGCCTGATACCAGTGACCACAGAAGGGAGACGCGATGGCCAAAATAAACATATTGGATATACTCAAAATGTCGGAACCGGAGCTCTCCACGGTCGGCCCGGAAGCAGAACGCCAGATGCCGCCTATTGAGGACGTAAGAGATGCTATCGCCAACTTCTTGATGAAGATGGTGGGCGCTAAGAAGGTGAACCTCACCAAACTGGCGCTGGAGGACTCCGAAAAGGAAACGTGGGAGGCTGAAGCAGAGGCCTATGTGCCTAATCCGACCATAATCGCCTTAGGATTGCCCGTAACGAGAGAAGTGCTCGATAGCGAGGTGTACTTATTCCGGTTGGACAAGCGACTCAACATTGTCGCCTACGGGCTCAGAGACTCGGTAATAATGGAAAGGGACGATCTAGAATTTTGAAGATCAAAGGGAGAACACCATGAAAATTAACTGCCTTTCTTGTGGCCACAA
>JAHIKF010000431.1 GCA_018897875.1 Pseudomonadota bacterium
GAAAGTGGGTGAAGTGATTGGCCGCCATGGCGGGGTCATCAACAACTACATGGGTGATGGTTTTATGGCGCTCTTTGAAGCCGATGATCCGGCTGAGGGCGCTTTACGCGCGGTCAGAGCGGGATTGGATCTGCTTGACGCGGTTTAGAAGCTCGAGCCCTATCTCGAGGAACTCTATCATAAAAGTTTTCAGATTCGCATCGGTCTGCATTTTGGACAGGTGGTGGCGGGTAAACTTGGATCGCCGGGTAATAAAAAGATGACCGTCATCGGTGATACGGTGAACCTCGCCAGCCGTATCGAGGCTGCCAACAAGCAAGCTGGCACCCAATTTCTGATCTCCGAAGATACCTATGCCCTCGTGAAGACGCAGGTTCGGGTAGGCCGACGCGTCCGTCTTTCCCTTCCCGGTAAAAGCGGCCAATACAACCTGTATGAAGTCGCTGGATTAATTAACTCTCATGCCTGAATCAAAGGGAAAATTGCTGTTTGATGACCTATGGGGATAAGGGCGGAGGGCCTGAGCCTCCCGGTTAGCCCGGCGTCGGAGCCGCAGGTGCAGATGACGCCCAGGCTTTGACAAATTCGGCGGGATTTTCCGGGCTGATCAGGATCTTCTGGGTCCGAGTCGCAACCAGGACATAATCCTGGTACCGGGCGCTGGTCAGATAGGCCCGGTAGACGCCATAGGCCTGGTTCCAAAAAATGCCCGTGGCGGCAAACAACCCGCCATTGCCCCAGAGCCGCAGCCCCATGGGCGGGCGGGCGCTGAGGGTGGAACACCCGGTCACCGCCGGGAAAACCTTCCGGCCCAACCGAAACCGGACCGTCAGCTGATCGCCCGTGAGCTCATAGGCCATGGGAGCATAAAAGTAGCAGAACAAGGCGACAGTCGCGAGGAGCCCACCCCCCAACAGCAAACCCCAGACTTTCACGCCAGCCAGGAGCATGACCGCCGTCATCGCCAGCACCAGCCCGGTGATGACTTTGATGGCGGTGCTCATGGGAGCGCTTGCCTGGGTCATGGTGGTTTCTGCCTTGCATCGGTTCCGAAAAGTTCTATCTCACTCGTTCCCAAGTTGCACTTGGGAACGAAAACGGGTGCCAAGCTAAGCTTGGCGGGGTAAGGGGCGTTCCCAAGCTCAGCTTGGGAACGAGAACAAAAAAAGATGCGTAGGGCGGGCGTCCCGCCCGCCGGTGGTGCGTGAGACGCACCCTACGCGAAACTTTTAATCCATAAGCAAGAAAATACCTGGCCCGGCATCGGGGGAAAAGGCCACGGTGAGCCCATAAAGGAAGGCCCGGTACACGCCGGTTTCGCCATTGTCGGTCACCACGATTTTCTCCAACGTTTTCCCGGCGTAAGAGGGCTGGGAAAAAGTGAAAATTTGCTTATCCACCCGCGTGTCACATTGGGGGTCAGGAATGCCGGTGCCACTATACACCTCCACGGTAGGGGAAGAGATGGTATCGACCCCGCCGGCGTTCCACCAATCCCTGATGTCCACCCCAGCGGTGAGAACTTTGTGGTCCACCGTTCCACCCGACCAATAGAAAGCCAGGGTGGTCAATTGTAGGTCAGGAATTCCCCAACAGCAATTAAACAGGGTGTGGACTTCCCGGACGTTGGCGCGGTTGACCGGGATGATTATGGTCTTGGGGCCGGATTCTGCGCCGACGACACTGTCCCAAGTATTTTGATTGGGATTGCTGGGGATATTAAAGGGGATCCTACCCAGCACCACCGGGGAGCCGGTGGGGTAATTTACGTCCCGTTCCCAATTATGATAATTGTATTCGAAGGGAATGGGGAGGTAATTCAAGGCGCTGTGGGCCTGAGGAACCGAACCTGAGGCCAGGCTGCCCATGAGTACCAGCATACACATGGTTATCATCCGCTTCATCGGCACTCCTCCTTGAGACCGTAAGTTCACCAACCATTTCAACTCGTCCCCAAGTTGCACTTGGGAACGAAAACGGTTGCCAAGCTTAGCTTGGCGGGGTAAGAAGCCTTCCCAAGCTCAGCTTGGGAACGAGAACAAAAAGATTAGATTCTCTCGGTAAACGTACTATAATGAGACTGGCTAACGCTATTCCTAATATACCTTCATACCCAAAGTAAGACCATGATTATGTAATACCTCTTTAATTTCATAAATGGATTCCATGCTGAGGGCGTATGACTTCATGAGGTTATCTTCCGTCAATTGTGTCAAATCTTCAACAAATACGATATGTCCTGCACGCAGACGATTGTGAACGCTTGGAGTTAATTTTAATAAGTCGATAGGATCGTAAATACTTAGCTTTCTAACATAGCGGATAGCTCTAGTAAGGTTCAATATTTCCTCTAACAAATCTCTCTCACTTCTCATAACTACTCGCTGTTGATGATCTTCGTCTTTTAATACCCCTGATATTTTTGATTCCAATTCAGGCCACCATTTTTCAAAGACAGAATCAAGAACAGACCCATCCAGAGCAGCCTCGCCCAAAACTGAGTTGAGGGTCTTTAGCAATTTCTTTATTTCGTCCTTGCTAAAGCGAGCAGCCTGGAATTGGATTAAAGGACCTTTAATATCAGCTGTATCTATTCCGAAAAGTAAGGGTACGAGGCGAGACCTCTCAACGCTCTTGGATAAGGCTCCTGCTTCGAACATTATCCAAGGGGCTTCTAAATTTTCTCGCGTTAAGCAGATGAGGCCAGCCTCGCACTGCTCCAGCTTATTAGAAATTTCCGGGTACCATCTGGCCCCCTTCTCAACATCTTCTGGCGAGAAGTAAGGTTTAACTGCCTGAATTACCGCAGGCATCCAATCCCTGAATACCTCACCAAGCCTTTTGCTGGTTTTGCCAGACCAGGATATAAAAACATTCATTGGCGACTCCAGTCATTTCTATTAGACAAAGATATTCAAATTATCACTTCAAATTCTCCCGGGCCAGTTTCTCCCCCAGCGCCCGGGCCGCGGCCAGTTCCCCGGCCTCGGGAATATATTTGACCTTGAAGCCCTCGTGGACCACCTTGAGTTTCATGGCCTCCAGCTCCTTGGTGATCAGGCCCACGGCCTGGCCGCTCCAGCCGAAGGACCCGAAGGCGGCGGCGGCCTTGTTTTTGGGCGCCAACCCCTTCAGATAGGTCAAAAACTCCCCCATAGTAGGGAACATCTGGTTGTTGAGGGTGGGGGAGCCGAACAGGAGCAGCCCGGCGTCCAGGACCTCGGTGATGATGTCGCTGGGATGGGTGCGCCTTAGGTGGTGCAGCTGAGCCTCCACCCCCGCGTCCGTCAGGCCCTGGAGAAACTCGTGGGCCAGCAGTTCGGTGCTGTGCCACATGGTGTCGTAGATCACCAGGGCTTTGGGCTCCGGGATGCCTGCGGCCCATTTTTGATACGCCGCCAGCACCCAGTCAATGTTCCGGCGATAGATGAGGCCGTGGTCCGGGGCGATGATCTTAAAGGTGAGGCCCAGCTGGGCGATCTTGGCGAAAAGCTGGGTGATCAGGGCCCCGAAGGGCATCAGGATGTTGGCATAGTACTTTTTCAGCTGCCGGGCGTAGGGCAGCGGGAAGGCGGGCAGCCGGTCGTCAAAATGTTCGCTGGAGGCCATGTGGGCCCCGAAGCCGTCACTGGAGAACAGGATCTGCTCTTCCTTGAGATAGGTCATCAGGGAGTCCGGCCAGTGGAGCATGGGGGTCTCCAGAAAGGCCAGGTTGTATCGCCCCGTGGACAGCTCGCTGCCGGTCTTGACCTCGACAAAGGGCCAATCCTCTTTGTAGTGACGGAGCAACCCGGCCTTGCCCATGGGCGAGCAGA
>JAHIKF010000432.1 GCA_018897875.1 Pseudomonadota bacterium
GACATGATTCAGGATGCGGTCACCCGCCTGATCGAGCGGGGGGGAGACCCCCGGATGGCAGAGGCCTCTTACCGGTTCTACGTAGTCAGGGGGGCCATGGCCGAGTATCTGCGGCGCAACCAGAAACACGCGCATGAGGATGAGGAAAAAATTGAAGCCCCTAGATCAAGGTGGGGAACATGGGACCGGTCCTATCGGGCCGCCGAGACGATGTGCCGGATGATTGAGGCAAAGGGAGCCTACCCCATGGAACGGGCGGCATAGACCACAATCGGGGGCCTTCGGGCCCCCTTCTTTATAGGAGGCAAGACGATGACCTCTTTAGCGGCTGAGAAAATTGAAACCCTCCCCGGGTTGCATTCCTGTTTCACTTGTGCAGACAACATGGGGTGCAACCTGGAGATGCGGTGCGAGTCCATGGCCGGCTGCCTTAAATGGCGGTGCCGGGTCTGCCGGGCTCCGTGGTGGGGGGTAGGGTACGACCATGAGCGTTGCAATGCCACGGGCGTTCCCAACGGCGTAACTTACCATGACGGCACTCACATGGCGCCGCTGCCGGAGGCCGCCGGGCATTACTACCGGCATGGCGGATATTGCAGCGTCCACAAGAGCTGGCGCTGCGGGCTGCTGAGGTAGGGATCTGGTGGCACGCTTTCGTCAATCAATCCCCGGAGATAGGGGAATTGGCCCCCACAACCGCCCCCTCCTGGTCCTGGGTAAAAAACAGGGCTGGATGGGATTCTGTCCTGTCTCGATTGCCTCTTAAGGGACCTGATTGCGGTTCGGTGGGTACCTGCCTGGGGGATTTCCCGACTATCTTCCGGTGTGACTGTAAGTGCGACTGACCATCCCCTCTTTATACCGCAGTATCCGCCGCATATCTTTCCATAAAAAAGTTTAACGATTATCTTCACCCGTGGCATAATGATCGCTGATGAATCCCCTCGAAACCTATCCCAAAAAATTATCCGAAATACGCTCTCCCGGTGCCTGGGATTATCGAGATCAAATCGCCTTTCACAAGAACTTCCTGATATTTTACCTCATGTTCAGTATAATTTGACGATCTCCTATTTTTCTGGCTATAATCGCTTTGGATATTGAGGTTTTCCGCCAATCCAAAGGGCTGGCCATGAAGCAGGTCGTCATTGAAAATCCGGTCATCAACTCCCCGTTTGATGAACCTCAACGCCACTTCCGCTTCTCCAACGAAGGCATCACCAACGAAATCATCCCCGAGCGCCGGGTGAGTTCCTACTTCATCCCCATCGCCAAACCGAAGAAGAAGGGCAAACAGGCTTACCTCCCGGACACGGAATGGACGCAGGAGCGCATCGAAGAAAACAAGGAGATCAACCAGATTCGCTCCCGGGTGGCCATGTGGCGCCAGGGCGGCTACCTGGGAACCACCAAGACAACCGCCCGCTTGCTGGAATACTGGCAACGGCCGGACCGAGAAAAGAATCTCTTTTTCTGCCAAATTGAAGCCCTGGAGACGGCCATCTACATCACCGAAGTGGCCAAAAAATCCGGTGATGCCTGGATTGAAAACTTCATTCGGGAAAGAAATGAAGGGGCCAACCCCGGCCTTTACCGCATCGCCCTGAAAATGGCCACCGGCGCCGGCAAGACCGTGGTTATGGCCATGCTTATCGCCTGGCATACCCTTAACAAGCTGGCCAGCCCCAAGGACGCCAAGTTTACCGACACCTTCCTGGTGGTGACCCCCGGCATCACCATCCGGGACCGGCTCCGGGTGCTCCTTCCCAATCTCCCGGACAACTACTACCGTAGATGGGACCTCATACCCCCGGACCTGCAAGCCGAACTACTCAAGGCCAAAATCCTTATCACCAACTTCCATGCCTTTTTGCACCGGGAGAAAGTGGCCGCCGGGAAGCTGACCAAAATCATTTTGGCCCAGGGGGAAATCAGCCCCTTCACCGAGACCCCCGACGAAATGGTGCGCCGGGTCTGCCGGGAGTTGGGGACCAAGAAGAACATCATCGTCATCAACGACGAGGCCCATCATTGCTATCGTCGCAAGCCGGATGGCCAGGAAGAAAGGCTCACCGGAGATGAACGGAAGGAGGCCCAGAAACGGGAAGAAGCGGCCCGCATTTGGATTTCCGGCCTGGAGGCCGTTCAGGCCAAGCTGGGTCTCAAGGTGGTCTATGACCTGTCGGCCACCCCTTTCTTTCTAAGGGGGTCTGGTTACTCCGAAGGGACCCTCTTCCCCTGGGTGGTCTCCGATTTTTCCCTCATCGACGCCATTGAGTCGGGCATTGTCAAGGTGCCCCGGGTGCCCGTAGCCGACGACTCCATGGTGGGGGAGCAACCCACTTACCGGGATCTCTGGCTGCGCATCCGGGAACATCTACCTAAGAAGGGGCGCAAGACCGAAGCCGTCAGCGGCGACCCCAAGCTCCCCGCTGAACTCCAGGGGGCGCTCCACAGCCTCTATAGCAACTATGAGAAGTATTACCAGGGGTGGGAGCAGAACCCGGAAGCCCAGGCCAAGGGGGTGACCCCCCCGGTCTTTATCGTGGTCTGCAACAACACCAATGTCTCCAAGCTGGTTTTTGACTATATCGCCGGGTGGGAGAAGCCCCTGCCGGACGGCGCCTCCGTGGTGGTGCCCGGCAACCTGGCCGTCTTCAACAATGAAGAAAATGGCGGGTGGCGCATCAGCCCCAATGCCATCCTCATTGACAGCGAGCAGTTGGAATCCGGCGAGGCCATGAGTGCCGACTTCAAGAAGCTGGCCGCCCGAGAAATCGACGAGTTCAAGGCGGAATATCGCTTGCGCTTCCCCGGCCGTAATGTGGACCAGATCACCGATGAGGACCTGCTCCGGGAAGTGATGAACACCATCGGCAAGCCCGGCAAGTTAGGGGAGCAGGTCAAGTGCGTGGTATCTGTCTCCATGCTGACGGAAGGGTGGGACGCCAACACCGTGACCCATATCCTGGGGGTGCGGGCCTTTGGCACCCAACTCCTGTGCGAGCAGGTGGTGGGGCGGGGCCTGCGCCGCATGAACTATGTCACCGAGCCCCGCTCCCTCACGGTCAACGGCCAGCAGGTTGCCTTTAACGGCTTCCCGGTGGAATACGCCGAAGTTTACGGCGTGCCCTTCTCCTTCATCCCTTGCGCCGGGGCCGGCGCAGGACCCAAGCCCGGCCCCATCCCCACCAGGGTGCGGGCGCTGGCGGAGCGCATCGCCCTGGAAATCACCTTTCCCCGGCTCATCGGCTACCGCTATGACCTGGCCGGGGAAGTGCTCACCGCCAGATTCACCGAAGACTCGAAATATATCCTGTCCACCGCCGACATTCCCACCTGGACCGAGAACGCCCCCATCGTGGGCGAGTCCAGCATCCACACCCTAGACGACCTCAAGCGCCGCCGGGAGCAGGAAGTAGTCTTTCTCCTGGCCAAGCTGGTGCTGGAGAAATATTTCCGTGACGATGACGGGAACGTCAAGTCCTGGCTTTTCCCCCAACTTCTGAACCTGACCCGTCGCTGGCTGCGTGAGTGCGTCATCCGCAAAGACAACACCTTCTTCCAGTTGCTCCTACTCATCCAGCCCGCCCACAATGCCGCCGAAAAAATTTATCAGGCCATCGCCTCCCCCACCCCCGGCCAAAAGACCCTCAAACCCATCCTGCGCCCCTATGACACCGTGGGCTCCACCCGCTATGTGGACTTCGACACTACCCGCCCCACCTACGAGACCAGGCCCGACCGGTGCCACATCTCCCATGTAGTGGCCGACACCGAATCCTGGGAGCAAAAGATGGCCCAGGTCCTGGAAGAAATGGAGGAAGTCGTCTGCTATGCCAAGAACCAGAACCTGGGCTTTGCCATCCCCTACACCATCGACGGCGAAGAAAAAAATTACTACCCCGACTTCCTGGTGCGGGTAGGGGCGGTGCCCTCACCGCCCCTCAACCTGATTATCGAAGTTACCGGCGAAAGAAGGCCGGATAAGGCCGCCAAGGTGGCCACGGCCCGGAACCTCTGGATTCCTGCGGTTAATAACCACGGCGGCTATGGCCAGTGGGCCTTTCTGGAGATCGCCGATCCCTGGGACGCCCAAAACCTCATCCGGGCCTTCCTGGCGAGTCTGCCCAGTCCGGAGAATTGCTCATGAACCTCCGCAAGCTCCTTAAAAAACTGGCCCAGGGGAACTTGCAGAATGTCCTCTTCGCTGACCTCGTTAACCTGGTGGAGGGCTTCGGGTTCAAACTCCTGCGCACCAGCGGCAGCCACCACATCTTCGGACATCCCGGCATCCCGGAACTGGTGAATCTCCAGGATGTGGCCGGCCGGGCCAAGCCCTATCAAATCCGCCAGTTCCTTCGCTTGGTGGAAAGGTATAATATTAAGTTGTCGGAGGACAGATGATGGGCGACTACCACATCAACATCTTTTACAGTGACGAAGACGGCGGCTATATCGCCGACATTCCCGACCTAGAGGCGTGTTCCGCCTTTGGGCAAACCCCGGAGCAGGCCCTGGCCGAAGTGGAGCAGGCGAAACAGGCGTGGTTGGCAGCAGCGGATCAGGCAGGTAGACCTATTCCGCCGCCCCGCTATCGCCCCGTGATTTACCAGGTGCTTTAGAACTATACTTGGGCAGGGCTAATCTGCATTTTTAATTTAATGGCCTGAGCGTCATTTGGGAGGTTCTATGAGAACTTTTACAGCCTATGTAGAATGGGACCCGGATACCGAGCTTTATGTGGGTTTCGTGCCCAGCATCCCAGGAGCGCACACCCAGGCGGCGACCCTGGATGAACTCCACCACAATCTTAAAGAAGTCTTGGAGTTATGTCTGGAAGAATACTGACTGAGGTAATCATGGCCGGGGAAAAAAGCCTGTAGAGCGCGCCCCGCGCCCCGTACCACCTTAAAATGTAGGACAGCCGCCCCCGGCTGTCCTGTGTAGGGTGCGTCTTACGCACCAAATGATGGCGCGTAAGACGCGCCCTACGCCTGATTTTTTTATTCAACTCAGCAGCACCATGTAGGGTGCGCCCTGCGCACCATTTAACCTTGGCCCAACCTTAAAGGCAGGGAAACCTCATGGCCGGGAAGAAAGGCGACACCCCCACCCCCATCTTCGATTACAAATATCAGGACAGGCGCAGGAACATCCCCACTCACGAACTCCGGGACTTTGTGGCGGAGATCGAGAAGGCCCCCAAGGACATCCTCTACCCCCGGGATCCCTCCCTGGACCCACAACTGGTTTGGAAGGGCAAGGATGAGCAGGACCGGGAAGACCTGGCGGTCCCCTGCGTGCCCATCTACATCCAGGAGAAGATTCTTCCCAAGGCCATCATCGAGGAAGTGCGGGCGCAGGCCCGGAAGGATAAGCCCGAGCCCCAGGCGTCCCTGTTCGCCAACTTCAACGGCATCGAGTTTGAAGATCTTATCGACTTTTATCGCCATGAGCAGAACTGGAGCAACCGCCTGATCCTGGGGGATTCCCTCTTGGTGATGACCTCCCTGGCCGAAAAGGAGGGGTTAAAGGGGCAGGTGCAGATGATCTACCTCGACCCGCCTTACGGCATCAAGTTCGGCTCCAACTGGCAGGTCTCCACCCGCAAGCGGGAAGTGAAGGACGGCAAACTGGAAGACCTCACCCGCCAGCCGGAGCAGGTCCGGGCCTACCGGGACACCTGGAAGCTGGGCATCCACTCTTATCTTACCTATCTGCGGGACCGCCTGGTGGTGGCCAGGGAACTGCTCACCGATACCGGCAGCGTCTTTGTCCAGATCGGCGATGAGAATGTACATCTGGTGCGGTGTTTGATGGATGAGGTATTTGGGGCAGACAACTTTGTTAGCCAGATAGCCTTTGGGACAACAACAGGGAGAGGGTCGCAATTACTTGATAATAATTATGATATTTTGCTTTGGTATGGTAAGGATCGCACTATTGTGAAATATCGGCAGATATTTAGACCGAAAGGTCTCAGGGAAGAATATTTTAACTATATCGAGACAGATGATCAGGGAGATATTAAACTCTCTGGAAAACAACTAAGTGGCGAAACAAAATCCCCTTCTGGTCGTCGGTTTTTATCTGACAATCTGTCTTCACAAGGCGAAACTGAAACTGGCTCTATACCATTTCAATATATGAGAGTCTTATACCAATGCCCTTTAGGAAGACATTGGCGGGTTAGTAGTGGTGGATTGATAAGATTAGGGTTAGCTGGTAGATTATTTCCATATGGCAAACAGTTGCGAGTCAGAACATATCTTGATGATTTTCCAATATCAGCAGTGGGTAATACTTGGGATGATGTATTGATTGGAAGCTATACAGGGGAGAAAATCTATGTTGTTCAAACATCTGACCGCGTTATAGAACGCTGCCTCCTGATGACCACCGACCCCGGCGACCTGGTGATGGACCCTACCTGCGGGAGCGGCACCAGCGCCTACGTGGCCGAGAAGTGGGGGCGGCGCTGGATCACCCAGGACACCAGCCGAGTGGCCCTGGCCCTGGCCCGCACCCGGCTCATGGCCGCCAAGTATCCCTACTACCTCCTGGCCGACTCCCCGGAAGGCGTTAAGAAGGAAGGGGAACTCACTGGCCAGATGCCCCCCGACTACCGGACCGAGGGGGACCTCAAGAAGGGCTTCGTTTACAAGCGGGTGCCCCACGTCACCCTGAAAGCCATCGCCAACAACGAAGAGATTGATGTGATTCACGCCAAGTGGCAGGAGAAACTGGAGCCCCGGCGCCAGGAGTTGAACCGGCTCCTGAGCCAGACCTGGGAAGAGTGGCAACTCCCCCGAGAGGCCGGGGAGACCTGGCCGCTGCCGGCCAAAGACCTCTTGGCCCAATGGTGGAACCTGCGCCGGGGCCGCCAGCAGGAGATCGACGCCGCCATCGCCCGCCGGGCTGACACCGAACTTCTCTATGACCAACCCTGTGAGGACGGCAAACGCCTCCGAGTCACCGGCCCCTTCACCGTGGAGAGTCTCTCCCCCCACCGGGTGCTGGCCCCGGAGGTGGAACTGCCGGACTCAGAGGCCCAGGCCCACCGGGAAGCCGACCTGGGCCAGTTTGAGACCATGATCCTGGATAACCTGAAAAAGGCCGGGGTCCAGAACACCGTCAAGAATGAACGCCTGAAATTTGAGCGCCTGGAACCTTACGCCGGGGAGTGGCTCCACGCCGCAGGGGAATACGTCGAGGCGGACGGCGCCGGCCGCCGGGTGGCCGTGTGCATCGGCCCGGAGCACGGCACCGTCGGCCCGGACCTCATCAAGGAGGCCGCCAAAGAAGCCGTCCGGGGGGTGGGGTTTGACCTGCTCATCGTTTGCGGCTTTGCCTTCGACCCCCATGTCGCCGAAGAAGCCAAACGCTACGGTAAACTCACGGTGCTCACCGCCCGCATGAACCCGGACCTGGCCATGGGCGATGAACTCCTGAAAAAGACCGGGGCGGGGAACCTCTTCATGGTCTTCGGGGAGCCGGACGTGGAAGTGCGGCCACATAAAGACGGCAACCTGGTGGTGGAAATCAAGGGTCTGGACATTTACGACCCCACCACCGGCCAGATTCGCTCCAGTTCCACGGATGACCTGGCCGCCTGGTTCATCGACACCAACTACAACGGCGAGAGTTTCTTTGTGCGCCACGCCTATTTCACCGGGGCCGACCAACCCTACGACAAGCTGAAAAGGGCTCTCCGGGCCGACATCGACGAGGCCGCCTGGTCCGCCCTCTACTCCACCACGAGCCGCCCCTTCCCGAAACCAGCCACCGGCAAAATCGCCATCAAGGTCATCAACCACTACGGCGACGAGGTATTGAAGGTTTTCGAGGTATGATTTTATAGGGGGAAGAATGAAGAGGGGTAATTGGTTTTGAGCGGAGGATAATCCTGGTATAAGAATATCTACGAGCCGGGCCAATAAGGAGTAGTCATGGACATTGACCAAAAGCTCATCGAGGAAATCATCGGGCGCATCCTGGCAGTGACCCAGCCGGAGCGGATCATTCTCTTCGGCTCGGCGGCCAAAGGGGAAATGACCCGGGACAGCGATATCGACCTCATAGTCCTAAAAAGAGCCGCTCCCGGTGATTCACGCAAGGAAAGTGTGCGTTTGCACCAGGCCCTGCATGGTTTGGACCGCGCCTTCGATATCATCGTCATGGCCACGGAGCGCTTCGAGGAAAGTAAGGGAGTTATAGGGGGCATCGCCTATCCGGCCAACAAGTATGGGAAGGTGATATATGAGGCCGCCTGAGGAAGTCAAACGCGACCTGGTTCGGCAGTGGCTGGCCAAGGCCGATGAAGACCTGAATGCCGCGAAGGCCCTCTTGTCCTTGGGGACCTCTTTTTTCTCCACCATCGGCTTCCACTGCCAGCAGGCGGCTGAGAAATATTTTAAAGCCTTCCTGACCTGGCAGCAAATCGAGTTCCCCAAGACCCACGACCTGGGGCTGCTCCTTGGTCTTATCTCCACCGCGGATCCATCTCTGACCGAGTTGAACGAAGTTGCCATCCTTAATCCCTATGGGGTGGAAATTCGTTATCCCGGCGATGTACCAGAGATAAACTCGGATGAAGCCGCAGAAGCGGTGGAATTGGCGGAGAAGGTAAGGGAGGCGATCCAAGGTGCATTGGAGACCAAGGAATGAGCGTCAAGGAAGGCTCGTGAGGCAAAGGCAAGCAGTCTAAACCCAGAACCCAAAAAGGAAGCTGATGATAGCATACCCCTGCCGGATCGCCGTACAGTGGATGCCTGGATGCCTGGATGTCCGGCTTTCTCAACGGCAGCCGAAAGCACAACCCCCTGGACAAAGCGCAGAATATCTTTTATGACGCCGGGGAAGCAAAGAGTCAGATCAGGCCCTTGTAGTGACATTGTAGATTTTGGTCAAAAAGTATAATTCTCTTCCCGAGAATGGTAGATAGGTATAATTCTGCGATCCTCGGAAGGCGCTACCAATCAGTTGATCTACCGGATCAAGGGCAAAGCTCAACTTGCGACACAACTTACGACAAACTCACGACAGGGAGTGCGACACCGGACTGCAGGGTGATTAACAACTTTCGCAGGGGGCGCGTCTTCAAAATTGACGGGAGGGTTTCTTCCTACGGCTCCTTATTTTCCCACGGTACGGATGGTCCTTCCCACGATACCGGAAAAGAACCGTGGGACAGGAAAGGTAGTAACCATGCAGATTTCCACGATACCCACGGTTCCCACGATACTTTGCATACTCTTTGATGCAGGGCACACGATTGGACAGCCTTGACCCTTTTTGCGCTTAATACGCTTTTTGCGCATTGTGGTGGGTCCAAATTTTCACGGGAGGTGAACCGTTGGGAGTTACAGTCCGGCAAAAGGTGAAGGGCAAAGGAAACCCCTGGTGGGTTTTCATCGCTCACAATGCAAGACGGAAGTCGATCAAGGTGGGGGACCGACTGGCTGCCGGGGCAACTTTCGCAACTTTAGCAGGTTTAGCAGGGGCACGGCTAAATTTTCACTACCACAGCCTGACCCTTTTTGCGCTTAATGCGCTTTTTGCGCATTGTGGTGGTGCCCCAATTTTAACTGGAGGTGAGTTATGGCGATCTTAGCTGAATGCCCCTGGTGCCACAAGAAACAGTCCATCAGAAATCGGATGTGTTCCTGTGGCAATGGCCTCGTGGCCGCCAAACGGGCCAAGAAGGTTAGGTATTGGGTGAGCTACCGCCTGCCTGGGGGGAAGCAGCGCCGGGAGCCTGCGGGCTTCTCCATTGAAGAGGCCCGGGCAGCGGAGGGCAAGCGCCGGGCGCAAAAGATCGAGAGCCCCAGCATCCTGGAGAAAGTGCCGGCGGAGCGCATGACTTTTGATGAACTTGCCGAATGGTATTTTGGGCTTAGCCAGGTGAAGAAACTGACCTCATTTTACCGAATCAAGCAGGGTATCGCCAATTTTAACCGGGTTCTTGGAAACCGGATCGTGAGCAGCCTGAAGCCCATGGACCTGGAAAGCTACCAGGACAAACGAGAAGAAGAAGGGATGGCCCCGGCTACCATTGACATGGAGATATGTCTTGCCAAGACCATGGTCATCAAAGCCTTTGACAACGACCTGGTGGACGGCCGGACGGTCAAGGCATTCAGGCGGGTCAAGAGGAAGCTAAGAAGGGCCGGCAATGCCCGGCGCCGGACCTTAAGCGTGGGGGAGTATGTAAGCCTCCTGAGCATGTCCCTACCTCATCTCAAGGCCTTCCTTACTTTGGCCTTTAATACCGGCATGAGGACCGGCGAGCTGCGAGGGCTGAGATGGTCGCATATCGACCGGGAGAAATGGGTTATCAGGCTGCCAGCGGACCTCACCAAAGAAAAAAGGCCCAAAGTGATCCCAATGAACCACCACGTTAAACGAACCCTGGCAGGCCTCCCCAGGGCAATTCACCATGATTTTGTGCTCACCTACAAAAACGAGCCTATCGTTACCCATGGGGGGATAAGAAACTCCTTTATAACGGCCTGTGGTAAAGCCGGGATCCCCCAGGGCCACCATGCCCCCAACGGAGTAACCTTTCACGACATCCGGCGAACGGTGAAGACGAACATGGTCAACGCAGGTGTTGACCAAGTGCACCGGGACATCATCTTAGGCCACAGCCTTCACGGGATGGATGTTCGTTACATGGCCCCCTCAGAGGAAGACCTCCACCGCGCCATGTCCCGGTATACCGAGTGGTTAGATGGCCAGTTGATTTTGCAAAGTGTTGACCAAACCGTTGACCAAACCCCAAAAACTGACCCCGAATGAGTTTGTAACTTATTGTATATTTGGATAATATGATATAGACAACGTATCTGCAATAAGAAGTCATGATCCTGACTATAGGCAAGGGAAAAGATCGCTACTACGAGAAGCACCGGCAAAAACCAAAGGAGCCAGCGCATCTTATCAGTCTTCCAGGCGATATAGAAGATCATCCCCAGGAAGCATAGGGATAGGAGCAGAATCAGAATAAGGCCGGATGAAATACTACCCATAAACCTGCCTCGGATCCATGGCGGGACGCCATTTCGGCCGGATCATGACCGCCAACACCAGGTCCCCCATGATCCAGATGATTAAGGCGGAAAATATGGAGTTGAAAAAAATCAGCCGGGGCTCAGCCCATCCTAGCCAGAGCGCCAGCACCGGCAGGCTCACGTGCAGGAAAATGAATCCCAAATGCGGCGCCAGATGCCACCATGATCCATGCGAGGTGAAGGGCTGAAGATTGTTGACCCGGTAAACGGGTTTGCGACCCGGAGGATAGAACAGGGCCGCGACGATGGCCAGGGCATGCACCGGAAACAGGCTGCAGAGCATTTTGAACTGCCGGAGAGGCTCTTTGCCGAAAAAGAGATAACGGAACATCAAGATGGTGGCCAAAACATAGGCGCCCCGGAGGACCCCGTAGGTCAGTTCATCACCCAGGACGCAGGATTGACCGCGCCAATAAACCAAGAGCGGGGCGGTGTAAAACACGGGGAATACCAGGCCGCTGGTCAGATAACTCATCATGACCACAAGAAAATTCGTCTTCTGCTGCCAGGAGAGACCGGATTTGAACAGGGGGTTATCCCAAAAGAAGAGGCGCATGGTATCCAGGCACCATTGAAAGCGCTGGTGATAGACCCCGGCCAGGGTGGCGGGTGCCAGGCCCCGGGATAGGGCGTGAGGATAGTACACTCCCCGCCAGCCCCGGCTGGCCAATTCATAAGACGAGGTGAAATCTTCCAGCAGGTTCCAAGAGGCGAATCCTCCTATCTCCTCAAGGGCCTGACGGCGATATATCACCCCGGACCCACAAGAGATCACAGCGTTGGCTTGATCATTGCTCAACTGGATGGTCTCGTAAAACACCTTATCCCGGTTGTAGAAGGGATCTCCTTCCGGCAAGAAAAAGGCTTGCTTGCTCTGGACATAGCCCACCTGCGGCTGACCGAAAAAACCTACCAGCCGGTTTAGAATTTCCGGCGCCGGCACCTGGTCAGCGTCCAGGACCAGGATCAATTCCCCGCGGCTCTCGCTCATACCGAAATTGAGATTGCCGCTCTTGGAATCGGCACGGGGCAAACCGGCTTGCGGCCGCGACAGGTAATGAAATCCCAAGGATTGGGCCAGGCCCGCCACGGCCTCGGACCCGGCATCATCTAAAACATAGACCTCCAGGGGATGATAGGTGATCCGCCGGACGGCCTTGAGAGTGGTCTGGATGATTTCCAATGGTTCGCCGCAGCACGGCACCAAGATATCCACGGAGAGGCGGGCCTGGGACTCCGGGTTTCCCAAACGGGGACTCCAGAGACGCCACGTACTGTAACTTAAAAGACAGAGGAGAAGGTAGGACAGGCTTTCAGCCGCGAAGAAAAAGATATCCGGCGATCCCCGGCTGACAAGCACCAGCCGGCTCAGCCAGATCAGATAGGCCAGTCCTAAAACCAGGGCCATCAGGGAAAAAATCCGGGCCTCGCGACGGCGCGCCGGTTCCGCCGGGCTGCCAGCCGGCTCAACCACCACGAGGCGCGGCGAAGCCGCTCCCAAAAGCAAACGGGGATTCTCACGCATAGTAAGAATCCCCGCTTACCCGTGCCGGACGGTGGCCTTAAGGTTAAAACGGCCAAAGGGTAGCATAATCATTCCCTCCTTGGAATGTTGCGCCGTAGTTGGCAAAAATGTCCGGCAAGACTTTTTTACCAATATTTATTTCAATACACCAAATTTGATTAATTTTCAAATAAATAATTATTTTTATAGAACTATTTTAATTAACCTCCAAACTACGTTATATTTCGTCACTGTTTCCAGGGCCGACTCACCCCAAAATCCCCAGGAGGCCAACAAGTTAAGCCAAAGTCCCTGCCCCTGAGTTTGATGGCAACGGGCCTCACCTTTGAAAAGATGGATGGATTTTCACCATTGGCCGAACCCAGCTTTGCCGCCCCGCATCCCTTTAAATCTCCCCTCGCAGCCAGGCCCAGGCCAGACCCAGGTACTCATGCAGAGCGGTTTGAGTCTGCCCCAGAGACCCGACTCCGGGAAATAACCTGACCGGGGCGGACGACTGGGTATTTGGGGCCCGAAAATCGGCGGGGGCCGGGATGGGCTGCAGGCCGCGCCTTCTGAACAAGGCCATGGACCGCGGCATATGGGCGGCGGAGGTGACCAGGATAAATTTCCCCCTGCCAATCATTTTGGCGATAATTGCGGCTTCCTCGGCGGTGTCCCGGGAGTCGCTCTCCAACATGATATCCTGAGACTTTACCCCGAGGAGCACGGCAACCTGGGCCATCACTTCGGCCTCCGGCACGGGATCGAAGACTGCTCCGCCGGATAACAGCAGCTTGCTTCCCGGAACGGCTTTATGCAGCCGCACCCCTTCGACCACACGCCCCAGGGCTGCTGCACTGATTTGACTGTTAGCCGGGAGGCTGGGGTCCGACACGTGACCGCCCCCCAGCACCACAATCCATTTGGGAGAGGTCGAATCTTTGGGTCCCCAGGAGACGGTCTCAGGATGCAAGAGAGCCGGATAGCGTTGTTCCAGGGGAACCAGCAACCCCGAGGATATGAGAGAAGTACTGAACAGGAGCAGGAACACGGTCCCCAGAGTCACCAACACCTTGCCCAGGCGCTGCCTCCGGGTGGCCCAGAGGCAAAATAGTCCCAGGATCAAGATACCCAGGCAGAGACCAACCGGGTAAAAGAACAGCGCCACAATTTTTTTCACCACAAACATAGTCTGACATCCTCATCCGAGGTTGCCTCGGTTGAACTCACAGCCCGGTTAGGCCTGGGGCCTCCACCGGCAGGTCCCCCCGGCCTCGGCAAAGAGGATAATGAACTGGCCCGGCCGCCGGGGACCATAAGCCCAAAATTAAAGAGTCAGGGCCGGGTATCCGAAGAGCCGATTGACTTCCGAAATCAATTCGGGGGATGGGGTGAGGGCCAGTTCCCGGGGCAGGGCCAGACTCGCCTCTTCCCGGGAGTGGAGAAAGTGGAGGAAGACGGGAACGGGGCCGCCATGCCGGATTAAAATCCCTTTCAAATTCAGGAGTTGCTCCCGGGTCACCATGGCGGCCTGGAGACGCACATCCAGCCTCGAAGGCCCGCGCGGCAAGGCGGTCTCTAGCGAGGCAATCTCCTGGGCCACCAGTTTAAGGCCATTTTCTTCCTGCACCACGTGCCCTTTGAGCCACAGGGGCAGGCTGGGCTGCTGAAGCAGCGAGGCCACCCGCTCATAGACCTCCCCGAATACCACCACCTCGACGCTGCCCGCCAGGTCCTCCACCGTGAGGATGGCCAGACGTCCGCCCCTTTTGGTCGCCTTTTCTTTCAGGGAGGTGACCACCACCCCCAGAATCACTTCCTGGGAGTCCGGCAACTCGGAAAGGTCCGCCGTGGTAATCCTGATCTGGGCTTTTAACAAGGCCCGGTAGGCATCCAGGGGGTGGCCGCTGAGATAAACGCCCAAAGCCTCTTTTTCCCGGGCCAGTTTTATGGATCTATCCCACGGCTGGGCTTCCGGCAGCCAGTCGTCCTCGTGGGCTTCCAGGAGGCCGCCGAACATGGACATCTGCTTGACGGCCTGGAGGCGCTTCTGGTTACCGACTTTCTCCAGGGCGCTTTCCAGCCCCGCCATCAGCCGGGACCGCCGGGGCTGGAGGCTGTCAAAAGCCCCCGCCTGGATGAGGGCTTCCAAAACCTTGCGGTTCACCTTGCCCAGGTTGATGCGCTCCAGGACGTCCCGGAAGCTCACAAAGCGGGCGGCGCCCCGGGCTTCCAGGATGTTGTGAATCGCCCCCACCCCCACATTTTTCACCCCGGCCAGGCCATACCGGACCTTGCCGTTTTCCACGGTGAAATCCCGATTGCTGTGGTTGATGTCCGGCGCCAAAAGCTCGATGCCCTGGTCCCGGGCCTCCATGATGTGCTTGGCCAGGGCGGCGGAATTGTTGATTTCGCAGTTGAGCACCGCGGCCAGAAACTCCAAAGGATAATGCGCCTTGAGATAGGCGGTCTGATAGGCC
>JAHIKF010000433.1 GCA_018897875.1 Pseudomonadota bacterium
GCCCTGGCCCTGCCGGAGCCGGAGATCAGCGAAGCGGCGGCCAAGGCCGGGGGCGCGGCGGTGGTGGCCACGGGCCAGGCGGACAGCGAGAACCAGATACGATCATCCCTGGTGACGCCCGGATTTTTCCGGGGCTGTCTGGACGTGGGGGCCCAGCGGGTCAACATCGAGATGTACCTGGCCGCAGCCCGGGCCCTGGCGGACATGATTCCGGAAGACAAGCTGTCGCCCCAAAATATTATTCCCCGGCAAATGGACTGGCACATTTCCCCGGTCATTGCCGAGGCGGTGGCCCGGGCGGCCCAGGAAACCGGGGTGGCCCAGATGACTGCCGAGGTCGTCACCCCGGAAAGAATTCACGAACGGACCGAAAGTTATATTTATGAAGGGGAGCTGGCCTGGCTGCCCTCGGAAGGCCAGGACTACGGGAAGTTGAGTATCGACGAAGAGGCCCTGGAGCTGCACAGCCGCTACCAGGGGTGCATCCAGGTTTACGCCAAGGTGCCCATCAAGGACGAGGTCATTTATCGACGGCTCTATGCCCCGGCAGCCGTGGCCGAGGTCTGCACCAAGATACTCCAGGACCCCATGGCCGCCTATGACTATACCTGCAAGAACAACCTGGTGGCCATCGTCACGGATGGCAGCGCGGTCCTGGGCCTGGGGAATATCGGCCCCCGGGCGGCGCTGCCGGTGATGGAAGGCAAGGCGATCCTGTTTAAAACCTTCGGCGGGGTGGAGGCCTTTCCCATTTGCATCAGCACCCAGGAGCCCGACCGGATCGTGGAGGTGGTGGAAAACATCTCGCCGATTTTTGCCGGCATTAACCTGGAGGACATTTCCTCGCCCCGGTGCTTCGACATCGAGCGCCGATTGTGCGAACGGCTGGATATCCCGGTCTTCCACGACGACCAGCACGGCACCGCAGTGGTGGGCCTGGCCGCCCTGCTCAATGCCTTGAAGATCACCGACCGGAAGATGGAGGCGGTCAAGATCGTCTTCAACGGGGCCGGGGCCTCGGCCATTGCGGTGACCAAGCTGTTGATCCAGGCCGGGGCCCAAAACATCACGGTGTGCGACACCACCGGGGTCGTCTACCAGGGCCGCGGCAAGGGCATGAACCCCATCAAGGAAGAGCTGGCGGCCATCACCAACCCGGACCGGCAGCAGGGCGCCCTGGCCGATGCCTTGCGGGGCGCCGAGGTCTTCATCGGGCTTTCCGGGCCCAACGTGCTCACCCAGGACATGGTGAGATCCATGGCCGCCAACCCCATCGTCTTCGCCCTGGCCAACCCGGACCCGGAAATCCACCCCGAGGCCGCCAAAGCGGCCGGGGCCCTGGTGGTGGCCACGGGGCGGTCGGATTTCCCTAACCAGGTGAACAACTGCCTGGCTTTCCCCGGCATCTTCCGGGGCGCCCTGGACATCCGGGCCCGGCGCATCAACGATGCCATGAACATTGCCGCGGCCCATGCCATCGCGGCCCTGGTGGGCGACAGATTGAGCCCGGGCTATATCCTGCCGGAGGCCATGGATTTCCGGGTGCCCCCGGCGGTGGCCGAGGCCGTGGCCCAGGCCGCCATGGCAACCGGCACCGCCAGAATCCAGATAGAACCGGGACGAGTGGCCCGCCATACCCGGGAATTCATCTACGACGAGCGGCTGTCTATCCTGTAATAACCGGGGTTGACCTACAGAGCCGTGGGATATTAACGCATTGAGCCGGGAAATGACTTGATAATCATATCAAGTAGTTCTTAATCTTAAACGAACTGCTGATATCTTGCAGTTAGCCACTTTTTGATTTTTCTCATTCCCAAGCTGAGCTTGGGAACAAGTTAAAAAACGTTCAAGAGATGGAATAATGTTAAAGGCGGGATGCGCTTCGCTTTCCCGCCTTACGGGCTTTTCTTACTTCTATGCGCGCAACTTTATATGAAAATAGCTCGGTGGGGCGGGCCTCCGTGCCCGCCAGCGACAGGCGGCCAGGGACGGCCGCCCCACCAACACCAGCCATTTTTCATCTTTGGTTGTGTCCGTGAGGAAATGATCGTTGGTATAATACCAATTTGCTTTCTATTGCAACAAATAGCTGCACTGACAGAGTTCCATAAAACGGGTTGGTATCAGGTTTGCCAAATGCTCTGCAAGGGTATTCATACCAAGTTGCAGTCTATTGACTATTTATGATATGCTTTTCTCAGGAGGAGAAAGGCATGCGCAGGCCAAAGTCATTGCCGGAAGGCGCTCATGAGAATTTGGCTATGGACTTGAAGCGGGCCAAAACTAAAGGTGAGTTTCAAAGGGTGCAATGCCTGTGGTTACGGGCTTCGCTGGGTCTTTCAGCTGACCAGGTGGCCACCGCCATCGGCTGGCATCCCGGATCAGTGCGTAAGCTCCAAGCCAGATATTTGCGGGAAGGCGAAGTAGTCCTGAAAGGGACCGGGCGGGGAGGACGGTATTATCAGAACCTTACGCTGGAAGAAGAACAACGTTTACTGCAAGAGTTTCTATCTCAGTCGCAAAAGGGGGGCATCCTGGAGGTGAGCCGGGTCAAGTCCGCCTATGAACAGGTCCTGGGCCGCAAGGTTCCCAAATCTACCGTCTATCGGATGTTAGCGCGTCATGGCTGGCGCAAGGTCTTTCCTCGGCCCCGCCACCCTAAGTCCGATGCCGCCACCCAGGCGGAGGTTAAAAAAACTGCCGAAAATAGTTGAACAAGAGGTAATGCGGCAGGGGCAACTGGGGCGGCAAGTCCGGTTAATGTTTCAGGATGAGGCCCGTTTTGGCCGGATTAATGACCCACGACGCTGTTGGGCTCCCAAGGGCTGCCGGCCGGAAGTGGGCATGCAGATCGTCCGTGAATATACTTACGCCTTTGGAGCCGTAAGTCCACATGACGGTACTTTGGACAGCCTGGTTTTGCCGGTAGTAACCGCAGAAGCCATGTCAATCTTCTTAGAAGAAGTGGCTCGGCGGCATCCAGAAGAATTTATCCTCATGTTCCTGGACTGGGCTGTTTGGCACCGGGCACATAACCTGGTAGTGCCGGAAAATATGAGACTTGAGGCGCTGCCGCCTTACAGTCCACAACTCAACCCCGTGGAACATATCTGGGATGAGATCCGGGAGAAGTGGTTTGCCAACGAAGTTTTTAATAGCCTGGATGGCGTTGAAGATCGTCTGGTGGCAGCGTTAGTCGCCTTGGAAAATGACAAGGAATTGGTCGCCTCTACCACAGGCTTCGACTGGATCATTAATTGTCTATAAACTGCAACTTGGTATGAGAAAACATATGTGCAGCCTGAGACAGATTTTGCAATAAATTATAGTCTGAATTTTACGGGTTACTTCTGATCGTCTCGTATATACGGCAAGAACTCCAAACTTCTCTTACTCCGGATACAGCAAAAACTCCCGCCGCACCTCCATAAACCCGGCCAGATCTTCCTGCCAGGCGCTCTCCAATTCCGCCACGGTCAGGCCGTTTTCCAGCCCCTGGCGGATCAGGTCATCGCCGGTGAGGAGGTCGATGGGCAGCCGTTCGTTTTCGTATTCGTAGGGGGGCTGGCGCCAGACGAATTGCTCGGGGTAGAGGTCGCTGATTACCCGGAGCAGGGCCAGGGTGGTGTAGTAGGGCTTGAAGCTCCGCCGGTCGGTGACGTGGAGCTGGAACCCCCGGCACAGATCCCCGGCCCATTTATGAAAGGTGGGCTCAAAGCAGGCGGTCCGGAGGATCACCCCGGGGAGCTCGATTGCCCGGAGACGGTCCAGGATGCGCCCGGGTTCCAGAAACGGGGCCCCGAACAGTTCGAAGGGCCGGGTAGTGCCCCGGCCTTCCGAGAGATTGGTGCCCTCCAGGAGGACCTGGCCGGGATAGACCATGGCCGCGTCCAGGGTGGGCAGGTTGGGAGACGGCAGCACCCAGGGCAGCCCGGTGGCGTCATGATAGTCACCCCGCCGCCAGCCGGCCGCGGGGATTACCGTCAGGTCGCAGTTGATGGCTTGGGTGACGTTGTAGTAGCGGGCCAACTCCCCCAGACTGAAGCCGTGGCGCATGGGCAAAGGGTAAGGCCCCACCAGGGAGGCCCACTCCGGCCGCAGCAGGTTGCCCTCCACCGCGGTCCCGGAGATGGGGTTGGGGCGGTCCAGCACCACCACTTTCTTCCCCAGGGGCGCCGCGGCCTCCATGACCTTGGCCAGGGTGGCGGCAAAGGTGTAGACCCGGGTACCCACGTCCACGAGATCAACCAGGACCGCGTCCACCGCAGCCAGGGCCTCGGGCGGCGGGGTCAGGCGGGGCCCATAGAGACTCACCACCGGCAGGTGCAGAACGGGGTCGGCAAAATCGGCCGAGGCGATCATATTGTCCTGCTTTTCTCCCAGCAGGCCGTGTTGGGGGCTGAACAGGGTTTGGAGCCGGCCGGGAAAGCGCCGGGCCACCAGTTCCCGGGCGCCGGCCAGGTCCGGCCCGACGCTGGGCGCATGGCTCAGAAGTCCCAGCCGGGCGTCCGCCGCCCAGGCCGGGGGCTCCCGAAGAAAGATTTCCAAACCCGATGCTACCCGGCCCATGGCCAGCCTCCGCCGGAAAATGCCAGGAGGGCCGGAAGAGTGGCGCCACCCTCCCCTGCCCTCCCGATCACGCCATTCAGGTTAGAATTCTGCGTCGTCTCGTTTTACCACGGGGCGCATCATCAAGACCACGTCGTGGGTCACCCCGTCTTTGCGGACAAAATAATCGTCCAGGGTGCATTTATGTTCGAAACCCTTGGCCCTGAAGGCCTTGATCACTTTTTTATGATCCGCCAGGATCTCGGCCTTCACCCACATGAGATTTTCTTGCAAAGCCAGGTTGAGGATCTCTTCGAGCATCAACGACCCCAGACCCAGGTTCCGGAAGCCGCGGCCCGCGAAGATGCGAATCTCGCCGATATGCTTGGCGGCATGCTTGCCCCGATGGAGGGTGGCGTCCGCAATGATCCGGTTGGTTTCCAGGTCCACCGCCACCAGGGGCAATATTTTCCGGTAATTGAGTTTATCCACCCAGGCGTTGACCAGTTTTTGATCCTTGACGTCTTGCTTCAGGAACCGGATATCCTCCTCCGGGGCCTCCTGGAACATCTGGATCAACGCTTCCCGGTCCTGTTCGTTGAGGAAACGGAACATCACCCGCTTGCCGTTCTTCAGGGTGGCGAACTTACGGTACGCGACGTAATTGATCATTGCGGACCTCAAGAATGAATTTCAGCTCATTTCTTAGCCATGATACCCCCTCCGGGAGATTTGTCAAGGCGGCAGCCGAGGGCTGGAGGCCAGCCGGAAGGTTGGGCGGCGTGCCCCTTCCCGGCTTTCCCAGAGGCCGAGGCGGGCAGGGGGGGATTCCCGCGACTTGGCCTTGACTGCGGGGCCATCAGAAAGACCGGTTGTCCGGTAAGAGGTCTCCCGGGTTCAAAGGTTGCGGTAGCCCGCCCCGGCCAGTACAACCCCATCAAAGATTTTATAAGGTTTTATGTTAAAAATTAGTTAGTTAGCGATTTTTGCCCTAAATAATTCTTTCACCCTATGAAAAACGCTGAAAAACCCAGGATGCGGGAGATTCACGAAATTCATGGGATCAGGCGTGGGGCGGCGCAAGCCTCCCAACCTCGTGTTTCATGCATTATAACCTATTGGATTAATTAATCTTTATTCTAACTTGGCCAGAGCCGCGCTATTGTTGCGTTCTGTAACGAATTGCTCACCTTTTTTTACGAGAGAATCCTAAGGTAGATTTCGGTCTAGCCCCTTTGACCAGGATATCGCCTGCGGTTAATATTCCCTCCACAAGCAGCGCCCAACCTAAGGGGGAATATGGAAGCTATCTGGCAGGCCGTCAAGGAAGTCATCAAGAACCAACTCCCCGAAGCCACCTTTGATCTGTGGATCGAGCCTCTTCAGGCAGAGTCTGGCCCCGGGGGAGAGTTGGTGTTATCCTGTCCCAATCCCTTTGCTCTCCGGTGGGTCCAGGCCCACTACCTCAAACTCATCGCCCAGACACTGGAAACGGCCTTGAACTGCAAACTGGCGGTGCATCTGAAGTTGCTCACCGCCCCGGTGCGCCCCCCGGTCCCGGTGGGTCAGGCCTCCCTGCCCCTGGTGGCGGAAAAACCCGCCGGCCGGCGTTTCAACCGGGCCTTTACCTTTGACCAGTTCGTGGTGGGGGCTTCCAACCGCCTGGCTTACCAGGCCTCCCAGGCCCTGGCCCGCAACGATACCTTTTATAACCGCATCCTGTTCCTGACCTCCGGACCCGGGCTGGGGAAAAGTCACCTGTCCCAGGCGGTGGGCAACTTCGTCACCAAGTCGGCGACGGGAAAACAGGTCCTTTATATCACTGCGGAAAATTTCGCCAATGAGATGGTGAGCGCCCTCAAGAACGGCCGGATGTCCACGTTCAAAGAGCGCTTTCGGCAGGACTGCGACATTCTGCTCTTGGAGGAAGTGCAATTTTTAAGTGGCAAGGAGAAGATCCAGGCGGAGGTCTGCTACACCCTGGATACGCTCATGGGCCAGAATAAGCGGCTGGTCTTTACCAGTTGTTATCTGCCGGGGGAGATCGGCCACCTCTCCCAAGAACTGCGGTCCCGGCTCACCGGTGGCCTCATCACTCCCATCGGGCCGCCGGACTTCCCCACCCGGGTCAATATCCTGGAAAACAAGGCCAAACGCCGGGGAGTTCAGGTTTCCGTCAAGATTTTGGAGTACCTGGCCGAATACGTCGATGAGGACGTGCGCCGCCTGGAGAGTGCCCTGGATTGTCTGGTAGCCCGGTCGACGTTGCTCAACAAACCTTTCAGTCAGCGCCTGGCCCAGGAGGTGCTCCAGGACCTGAAAGCCGTGGATACCCGGTTGAACACCCCGGATATTCAAAAGATTGTCAGCGATTACTATGGGGTGAGCCTGCCGGACCTGCTGGGGCGGTCGCGACAAAAGCGCCTGGTGCGGGCGCGGCAGATGGCCCTCTATTTCTGCCGCATCTACACGGGAAAAACCATGGTGGAGTTGGGGCGCCTGTTCCAGCGGTCCCATGCCTCCGTGGTGCATGCCTTACAGACCCTGGAGCGCAACCGCCAAACCCAACCCCGGGTGGCCCAGGAATTAAATCTATTGGAGGATAAACTGGCTCAGGCCAAGGTCAGGTCGGGGGCTAGGTCTGCATCCATTCTTCGCACCGATGCTTGATTACCCGGCCCTCGACGATGAACACGATGTCTTCAGCGATGTTGGTGGCCAGGTCGGCGATGCGTTCCAGATTGCGCACGATGATAATGAAGTGATGCAGCCGGATCACCCAGCGGGACTCTTTAATCATGCCATCCAGGAGCTTCTGGATATATTCGTCGTCCAGGATGTCCACCTCCACATCCCGCTGACAGACCTGAATGGCGAGCTTGGGGTCCTGGTTGACAAAGGCGTCGATGCTGGTGTGAACCATCCCTAAGGCAATATCGGCCATGAGCTTGATATCGATGGGGAGTTCCAGGGGGGGGCGGCTGTTCAATTCCAGGGCCCTTTCGGCGATGTTGACCGCCTGATCGCCGATGCGCTCCAATTCCGTGGCGATACGCATCGCCGCGACGGTCAGGCGCAGGTCGGTGGCCACGGGCTGGCGCAGGGCCAGCAATTTAAAGGCCTGTTCTTCAATGGCCAGTTCCATGCGGTTGAGCGTGATGTCATCGATAATCACCTCCCGGGCCCGATCAGAGTCCCGGTTCGTGACCGATTCCACACTCTTGGCCACCGCAGTCTCGGCCAGCGCCGCCATGCGGAGCAAATCCTGCTTCAGATTTTCCAACTCCCGGTCGAAATGTCTCGATAATTCCACGCGCGTGGTCATTATCGCCCCCTTTCTTTAATTACTCATAGAAATTTTAGTACAAATCATCTAAAAGATAAAGAATCCTCCGGCAATTTCGGTGGCTATTTCTTTATTTTCCTTCAGGATGATCAATGAAACTGGCCGTGTTGGGACCCGGGGCCTTGGGCTGTCTCCTAGCCGCCCTCTTTCGGGAGGCCGGCGCCGATGTCTCCCTGGTGGATTACCGCCCGGACCGGGTGGCTCGGTTGCGCCTCCGGGGCATCCAGGTACACACCCTGGAAGGGGTCCATCAGGTCGTCGAGGTGCCCATCGGCCTGGCGCCGGAGGTGGGCCCGTGCGATTTGACCATCGTGGCGGTCAAGGCCTATCAGACGGAGACCGCAGCCCGGGCCCTCCCGGATCTCATGTCTCAGGGGGGCGCGGCCCTCACCCTGCAAAACGGCTTGGGCAACCTGGAGGCCATCGCCCGGACGGTGGGGACCCATCGCCTGCTGGCGGGGGTGGGCCTCCTGGGGGTGACCCGCCAGGATGAGGGCCGGATAATCTATGCCGGCCGGGGGGTTATTTATATCGGGGCGCCGGCCGGGTCCCAGGTGTCCGCAATTGAGGTGGCGGCCGTGGCGGACCTCTTCCGGGGCGCCGGCCTGGAGTGCCAACCCCGGGAGGACATCGAGGCGGTCTTGTGGGAAAAGCTGGTCATCAATGTGGGCATCAATCCCCTCACCGCCTTGTTGCGAGTACCCAACGGGGCGCTGCTTAAGTTGCCCGAGGCCTGGGAAGTGGCGGTGGCTGCGGCGGAGGAAGCCCAGGCAGTGGCTCAGGCCGCGGGGCTCACCCTCAGCGGCGACCCCGCCGCCCGCCTCCGCCAGGTGTGCGCCGATACGGCTGCCAACCACTCGTCCATGCTCCAGGATATACTGGCAGGGCGGCCCACGGAAATCGAGGCCATGAACGCCCAGGTGGCAACCCGAGGCCGGGCCCTGGGCCTGCCCACCCCGGTCAACGAACTGCTCACCCTTCTCCTGCGCGCCGCGGCGCAGTCCGCCCCTTTTACGGTGGGATAACCTCCCGGGGTTTACCTGCCGCCACGTTATTCCCTTTGACTAATGGGGCTGGGGCCTGATAAATAGAGAGCGGGAGCTGGCTTTTGCCAGGCAACCTGAAAAACTGCACCGGGAAACAGCATCGCATACGAAGTTGCACTCAAAAACATTGAATATTCATGTCATTCTGAACGGAGCGTCGCGGAGTGAAGAATCTCTGCGGCTTAAAAAGAGAGATTCTCCGCTGCGCTCAGAATGACAACAAATAGTTTTTTGATTGCTTTTGGGTATCAAGCCCGGCTCGAGGAACTGGGGGTCGAGGGGCGCTCCTTTTCCGAGACAGGTAAGAGGCTCATACCAAGTCGCCGTCAAACAAATAATAATCCGAATTGTAGGGGCGGTTCGCGAACCGCCCCTACAGGGGTAGCTATCATAAAGCCGGAATTACCTTTTTGACGGCAATTTGGTATCAACCATTAGCCGCTGCTGCGCCAAAGAAGAGGGGAAGGTCCATGAGGAGGATCATAGCCGTAGAGCCCGGCGAATGGGTTATCCTGCCCTGTATTCTGGAAACCGACGATGGTTATTACCGGGTCGACGTGTATCCGGACGGCCGCGTGGAGGCCGGCGACGACGAGCGCTTCGACAAGGCCGACTTTTGGGGCCCCGACTACAAAGCCTTCGCGGCGCTCTATAACAGCCACAACGATTACATGATGTTTTTGCGGCGCCCCATACCCCTGACCCCAGAGGGAAACATGCCGGTGGCGGGGGTGAGCCAGCTGGCCACCATCGCCGCGAAGTCCATGTTGCTGGATGACTGAGGCCCCGTTACCGCCATGGCGCCTGGCGACCGGTGGGGTTCAGGGAGTATCAACCCGGGGTGGAGGCGTTTATCCGGCAGTTTTTATAAGATATAACGCTTATTGCCATTGCTCCGAAAATAAGCTATAATTAACTAAATTAATTAGCTAAATGGAGCAATTATTGTGCAACAAGAAAACTTGAGTCTCCTGGCATTTCAAAAAAGGTTTAGGACCGAAAAAGCTTGTCAGAA
>JAHIKF010000434.1 GCA_018897875.1 Pseudomonadota bacterium
CGGGCCTGGAAAGACCTGACGCCGGATACTATCCCCTTGAAACTCCAGGGCTCCTTGGAGTTCACTTTGCCGCCGGCCAGAATGCGGATTTTTTATAATCCCGACGGGGCGCCGTTGCCACTGAGTGAGACCTCGGCAGGATCACGCTAAAACTATAATTTGGCTAACTTGGCGCCAACCAAAGAATTTTTATTTAAAGGCACAGGCCTCCGGCCTGTGGTGAAAGTTATGGTTTTCAGAGGATGAGCCCACCGGCTGGAAGCCGGTGCCACTATAGCCCTCTCACAAGATCACTCCTAAAGGACCCCCTATGACCCAGGCCCTGGCAGGATTCAACGAGCACGGCATCGTGTTGGCTACGGACAGCCAGGCCACCCGGTTCGATGCCGCCGGGCAGCCGGAGATCTTTAACGTCAACAAGCTCTTTGCCCTGGACCGGCGCTCCGGCATCTTGAGCGGCGGCGCCGGGCTGAGTGTCTCCCTGTCTTTTGCCCTGCGCCGGCAGATCGCCCGCCATGCCGGCCCCCTGGAACTGGAGGAAATGGTGGAGTTTGCGCTTCCCTTCCTCTCCCAGGGTTACGGGCGCCACCTGGAAGAACATGGCCCGGAGGCCGAAGGTTTCCGACGCATCTACTTCATCCTGGCCGGCTATGTTCCCGACAGCCCCCCACCCCACTTCAAAATGGTCCTCCTGGGCAGCGAGGAAAACGAGCTCCCCCTGCGGCGGATTGAGATAAGCAACGTGGTGGTCATGCCCCGGAACCTGGGGATGGAGATGCGCCTGTTCAACGCCCTCAACCAGGGCGCGGACCTGGAAGAAGCCCTGCACCTGAGCAAAGACTTTTTGGAAAATATGGCCGCGGCCAAAGAAGAGGTGGGGCCGCCCTTCCACTTTGCCACCATCACTTCCCGGGGGTATCAGCCGATAATTTTGTGATGCCGGTCTATGCTTTTTATCGATTCTGAGTAATAATCTAACAACTTTGCCGCCTCAACGATTACGTCAAGGAGTAACTTATGAATAAAGCCATGCTCATCGTCATGGACGGCCTGGGAGACCGGCCCGTCAGGGAACTGGGGGGCCTCACCCCCCTGGAGGCGGCGCACACCCCCAACCTGGACGCCCTGGCGGCCCGGGGCATCACCGGCCTCATGAACGCCCTGGGCGTGGGGCAGCGCCCCGGCAGCGACACCAGCCACCTGGCCATCCTGGGCTACGATATCGAGCGCTATTACACCGGCCGGGGCACCATTGAGGTCGCGGGGCTGGGCATGGACCTGGAGGCGGGGGATGTGGCCCTGCGGGGCAACCTGGGCACAGTGGACGACAACCTCACCGTGGTGGACCGGCGGGCCGGGCGCATCACCGACACCGGCCCCTTTGTCAAGGACCTGGACGGACTCACCTTTGAGGGCGTCACCCTGAAGATCCGCCCCGGCACCGGCCACCGGGCCGGCGTCATCCTCAGGGGGCCGAATCTGAGCTCCCGGATCAGCGACAACGATCCCCACGAGGTGGGGGTCAAGGTCCATGAAGTTCACCCCCTGGACGACTCCCAGGAGGCGGCTTTCACCGCCAAAGTGTTGAATCATTTCCTGGCGGAAGCCCACCGGATCCTGAGCCAAAATCCCCTCAACCAGGAACGGGTGGCCGCGGGGAAGCCCCCCGCCAATTATTTATTAGGGCGGGGAGCCGGCTATTATAAGAAGATTGAGCCGTTCCAGGCGCGCTACGGCCTCAAGGCCTGCACCATCGCCGGCGGTGGCCTCTACAAGGGCGTCGGCTCCTTCACCGGCATGGACGTGATTGAGGTCCCCGGCGCCACCGGGCTTCCCAACACCGACATCGAGGCCAAGTTCCGGGCGGGTCTCACCGCCCTGGCCGGGCCTTACGACTTCGCCTTCGTCCACGTCAAGGCCGCCGATACCTTCGGGGAGGACGGCGACTATCTGGGCAAGATGAACTTCATCAACAAGATCGACCTGGCCTTCGAACTCCTCCTGGACGCGCCGCACCTCCTGGCGGTGACCGCCGACCACTCCACCCCCTGCGCCTTGAAGAAACACTCCGGGGACCCGGTGCCCATCATGATGGTGGGTGAGGGGCTGGTCCGCCCCGACGACGTCACCGCTTATAATGAGTGGGCCTGCGGCCGGGGCGCCCTGGGCCGCCTCACCGGCCTCCAGGTCATGCCGGAGATCATCAATTTACTGGGGCTGGCGAAGTTGATCGGGGATTAAGGGAGAGATGTCGGGGGAGGGCCAGGAACCCTTACAAAAAAGTCCCTGCCCTCCCCTTCTCCCAACCCGCATAAGGGGCCAAGAAAACATGCCCGTTTATCTCATCATCGACATTGCCATAATAGATCAGGATGCGTATGAGGAATTTGTGGAGCGAGTGCCGGCGGTGGTGGAACAATACGGCGGGCGCTACCTGGCTCGGAGCGCCGAGGTCTCTACCATGGTGGGCGACTGGCAGCCCGAATGGATCGTCCTGATCGAATTCGAAAGCATCGAGCAGGTGCAGGATTTTTTTGCCTCGCCGGAGTACCTGGCCCTGGTCCCCCTCCGGGAGCAGTCCGCCGCCGCCCGGGCCATTATCGTCGAGGGTTATGGGCATTAGAACCTGATGCAAAACTTCGCATTGGTGGGGCGGCCGTCCCTGGCCGCCTTTTGTTGGCGGGCACGGCGGCCCGCCCCACCGGGTTAATTTCATATAAAGCGAAGAATCTCGCATTTTCAGTAGGTTGAGGTTATTCACGCTGTTCAGGATGACAGGGTGAACCGTTTTAAAACGGCTTATAAGACCCCTGCGGCCGACCGTACCATAAGATCACCCAGTCATTGACCTTTTCCCGCGTCCCCGGCGCATTTTTTAGTATAATACCCCCGTGGATTTACTCACCTTCCTCCAGCAGCTCATCAACGGCCTGTCCCTGGGCAGTATCTACGCCCTCATCGCCATTGGCTACACCCTGGTGTATGGCATCCTCCGGCTCATCAATTTTGCCCACGGGGACCTGCTGATGGTGGCGGCCTACGTCGCGGTCATGGGGGTGGGGCTGTTTTCCTGGCCCTGGCCCGCAGCTTTCGGTCTGGCCGTCGGGCTCACCGGCCTCATGGGGGTGCTGCTGGAGCGGGGAGCGTATAGGCCGCTGCGCCGGGCCCCCCGGATTTCGCTGTTGATTTCGGCCATCGCCGCCTCCTTCTTGCTGGAAAACCTGGCCCTTGTCATTGCCGGGGGCCGGGCCAGGCCTTTTCCCGTCCCCCAGATGTTCACCGGGGCTTTTGTCTGGGGCGGGCTGTTCGTGCCTCGCTTGAGCCTGCTCATCCCCCTGGTCACCGGCGCGCTCCTGGTCGGGCTCTTCCTCATCATCTACCGCACGGCCGTGGGCCGCGCCATGCGGGCCATCGCTTCGGATCTGGCGACCGTAAGCCTCATGGGCATCGACGTCAACCGGATCATCGCCTTTACCTTTCTCATGGGGTCGCTCCTGGCCGGGGCCGGGGGGCTCCTGTGGGCCATGAAGTATCCCCAGGTCAATCCCTTCATGGGCATCCTGCCGGGGCTGAAAGCCTTCATCGCCGCGGTCTTAGGCGGTATCGGCAACGTCACCGGCGCGGTCTTGGGGGGCCTGCTCCTGGGGTTCCTGGAAGTCATGATCGTGGCCTTCTTCCCGGCCTGGGCCGGTTACCGGGACGCGGTGGCCTTCACCCTGCTCATCGTGCTCCTGCTGCTGCGGCCCACGGGGCTTTTGGGAGAGGCATTGGGGGAGGAAAAACTTTAGAGCAGTTAGCAGTTAGCAGTTAGCAGTTAGGGGGGGTAGAGGTCGATTCAAAAGGATTTTTAGGCAGTTGCTGACAGCTAAGAGCTAACTGCTAACTGCTCAATCTTAGGAGAAAAGCCATACGCACCCGGTATTTAACCCTGGCCGCCCTGGTCCTGCTGTTTCTGCTCCTGTGGGGGGCGGAGCACTGGGCCGACGAGTATCAGGTGCGGATCCTGAACAACGTGGCTATCTTCATCACGTTGGCGGTGGCCTACAACCTGATCAACGGGGTTTGCGGCCAGCTGCACCTGGGGCCGAACGCCTTCATCACCCTGGGGGCCTATACCGCGGCGCTCTTGACCATGACCCCGGCGGAAAAGACCCTGAACTTCCTGGTCACCCCCCTGTACTGGCCGCTGAGCCAGGCAGCCCTGCCGTTTCCCGCCGCCTTGCTGGCGGGGGGGCTGGTGGCCGTCGCCTTCGCGTTGCTCACCGGGTTTCCGGTCTTCAGGGTGCGGGGCGATTACCTGGCCATCGTCACCCTGGGCTTCGGCGAGGTGGTGCGGGTCCTGGCCAATAACCTCCAGGGGGTGACCAACGGACCCCTGGGCCTCAAGGGGCTCTACCCTTACACCAACCTCTGGTGGTCCTGGGGGGTGGCGGTGGCGGCCACGGCGGTAGTCGCCGCCCTGGTCAACTCCAGCTACGGCCGGGCCCTGAACGCCATCCGGGAAGACGAGACCGCGGCGAGGGCCTCGGGAATCAACACCTTTCGCCACCTGCTGGGCGCTTATCTTCTGAGCGCCTTCTTTTTCGGGGTGGGAGGCGGGCTTTTGGCCCACCTCATCACCACTATTTCGCCCTCGCTCTTTACCTTTTTCCTCACCTTCAATCTCTTGATCATCATTGTGGTGGGGGGCCTGGGTTCCACCACCGGGGCGATTCTGGCCGCAGCCGGCTTCACCCTGGCAGGGGAGTGGCTCAGGATCGTGGAGGAGCCCGCCGCCATCTTCGGGTTCACCATCCCGGGTATCCCGGGGATGCGCATGGTGATCCTGTCCCTGGCGCTGCTGTTGGTGATTATCTTCTGCCGCCGGGGTCTCATGGGCCGGCGGGAGTTTTCCTGGGCCGGGCTGGGCCGCCGGCTGCGGGGCGGGGTCGCCGGTTCGGTGCCCGGCGCCGGGAAACCATAAGGATCCCATGGCTCTGCTCTGCACCGAAAACCTGGACATGCGCTTCGGGGGGCTGGCGGCCCTTTCGGATCTGAATCTGGCAGTGCCGGAAGGCGGCCTCTACGGCCTTATCGGCCCCAACGGGGCAGGGAAGACCACGGTCTTCAACCTCATCAGCGGCTTTCTGCAACCCACCGGCGGCCGGATTGTCTGGGACGGCCGGGAGATCACCGGAGAGCCCCCGCACCGCCTCACGGCCTGGGGAATCGCCCGGACCTTTCAGAACATCCGGCTCTTCGGCGAGCTCAGCGTCCTGGACAACGTCCTGGTGGGGTTTCACTGCCGCAGCCACGCCACCTGGGGCGAGGCCGTGTTGCGGCTGCCCCGCTACCGCCGGGAAGAATTGGACCGCCGGTCCCGGGGGTTGGCGCTGCTTGAGGAAGTAGGCCTGGCCGCGGCGGCGGACCAGCCTGCGGGCAAGCTCCCCTACGGTCACCAGCGCCGCCTGGAGATCGCCCGGGCCCTGGCCACGGGGCCCCGCTGCCTCCTCCTGGACGAGCCCGCCGCCGGCCTCAACCCCCAGGAGACCGGCGATTTGATTTTTTTCATAAGGGCCATCAAGGACCGTTATAATTTAACCATACTGGTAATTGAACACAACCTGCGTCTGGTCATGGGGCTCTGCCAGCACCTCACCGTGCTGGACCACGGCCTCACCATCGCCGCCGGCCCCCCGGCGGACATCCGGAAACACCCGGAGGTAATCCGGGCCTATTTGGGGGAGGAGCGGGTAGCTATTAGCAGTTAGCGGTTAGCGAAAAAAGATAAAAGCCAAATTTTATAACTCGTTCCCAAGCTGGGCTTGGGAACGCCTGTACCCGTAAACCTAAGCTTGGCAACCATTTTCGTTCCCAAGTACAACTTGGGAACGAGTAGAAAAAAGCTAACTGCTAAAAGCTAACTGCTAACTGCTAATAGCTTTCAAGGAAGTCATACTGTGCTGGAAGTCTTCGACCTTCAAGTTTCCTATGGGGCCATCAAGGCCCTGGATGGGGTCAGCTTTAGCGTCCCCCGAGGCCGGATCGTCACCTTGCTGGGGGCCAACGGCTCCGGCAAGACCACCACGCTCAGGGCCATCACCGGGCTGGCGGCGCCCGGTCGCGGGCGCATTGTCTTTGAGGGCCGGGAACTCCAGGGGCTCCCCACCCACGAGATCATCCGGGCCGGCATCGCCCTGGTGCCCGAGGGCCGCCGCATCTTCGCCAATCTCACCGTCTACGAGAACCTGCTCTTAGGGGCGTACTTGCGGCGGGACCAGCCGGCTCTGGCTCGGGACCTGGACCAGATTTACGACACCTTTCCCCGCCTGGCGGCACGGCGCACCCAGGCGGCCGGCACCCTCTCCGGCGGCGAGCAGCAGATGCTGGCCGTGGGCCGGGCCCTGATGAGCCGGCCGCGTTTCCTGCTCCTGGACGAACCCTCCCTGGGGTTGGCGCCCTTGCTGGTCAAGGAGGTGTTTCACCTCATTACCCGCCTCAACCAGCAGGGGGTCACCATCCTCCTGGTGGAGCAGAACGCCGCCGCGGCCTTGAAAATCGCCCACCACGGCTATGTCCTGTCCACCGGCCGGGTGGTGCTGGAAGGCGCGGGGGCGGAGTTATCGGCCCACCCCCAGTTGCAGCCGGCCTACCTGGGGGATGAACCTGAGGCGGAGGCGCCGCCGTTCTCTTCCTAATCCAGGATTTTTCTGATAAAATTTACCCTTGGAGATTGTTTGAGTTTGAGGCGGAATTAATCACCCCGGCCGTAAATAGAGGTTTTTGCTGAAAGCTGAAAGCTGACCGCTGATAGCTTTTTTATAACAACCCAGGAGGTCGCAATGTTACCGGACAGCGTAGATATCAAAACCAAATTAAAGGGTTTACAAGACCGGTTGGAAACCCTTCGAGGTCATCTTTGATCTGGCGGGCAAGCAGGTCAGACTGCGTCATTTAGAAGAGTTGATGGCCGCCCCGGAGTTGTGGGACGACCAGGCCCGGGCCGCGGACATCCTGAGAGAACGGGCGGGCCTGATCCAGGCGACGGAAGAATATGTGGCCCGGCACCAGCAGTTGGAAGACCTGGCGCTGTTTCTGGATATGGCCCTGGAGGAAGAGGACCAGCAGACCATGAAGGAAGTGGTCCGGGACCTGGCGGCCATGGAGCGGGAATTCTCCGACTGGGAACTCAAGCTGCTCCTGGGGGCCGAAGACGACGACAAGAACGCCATCGTCACCATCCACGCTGGGGCCGGCGGCACCGAGGCCCAGGATTGGGCCGAGATTTTGCTGCGCATGTACCTGCGCTACGCCGAGCGCAAGGAGTTCAAGACCGAGACCATCGACCGCCTGCCTGGGGACGAGGCCGGGGTCAAGAGTGTCACCTTCACCGTGAGCGGCCCTTACGCCAATGGTTTTCTGAAGAGCGAAACCGGTATCCACCGCCTGGTGCGCAACTCGCCGTTTGACGCCAGCGGCCGCCGCCACACCTCCTTCGCGGCGGTACAGGTGCTGCCGGAGGTAGACGACCGCATCGAGATCGACATCCAGGAGAATGACCTGCGCATCGACACCTTCAGGGCCTCTGGCCCCGGGGGCCAGCACGTCAACAAGACCTCTTCGGCGGTGCGCCTCACCCACCTGCCCACGGGCCTGGTGGTTTCCTCCCAGTCCGAGCGCAGCCAGCACCGCAACCGGGAACTGGCCATGAAGGTGCTCCGGGCCCGCCTCTACAACCTGGAAAAGCGCAAGCAGGAAGCCAAGAAGCATGAAATGCAGGAGACCCAGAAGGATATCGCCTGGGGCAGCCAGATCCGCTCCTACACCCTCCAGCCCTATCGCATGATCAAAGACCACCGCACCAAACACGAAGAGGGCAACGTCGACGCAGTCTTAGACGGCGACCTGGACCGCTTCGTGGAGGCCTATCTGCTTAATCCGGGGGAGGTGTAAAAAAAGCGGTCAGTGGTCAGCTATCAGCAAAAACACTTATGGAAGCGCCCCGGCCAACATGCAGCTTATGTGGGGCGGGCACCGCTTACCAAAAATAGTGGCGGGCAGTGCCCGCCCTTCTATTTCCCCTCCGAGATTGCGAAAGGACCGATTCGATGCTCTATAATCGCTGCGCCGAAGTGGATGAGGAGTTTTGGCGGGCCCTGGCCCAGGCGGACCCGAAGGACATTTCTCGCCGTACTGGCATCCGGCGTCATGAAAATGTCTTCCGCTTTCCTTATTTTAATCAGGAAGCGGTGGTGGATTTGGACCGGCAACGGGTGTTCCGGGCCGCGGCACCGGAAGAGGAACCGGGTTTCCGCCTCTGCCTGATTACCGTACTTTACCTGCGTTTTGTGGATAATGCCGGGCTGGGGCCGCCGGTGAGCCCCCTGGAACTGACCGGCGCCACCACCTTTTTCCAGAGCCGAGGACCCCATGCCATTCCCAGCGCCCCCCTGGAGGACCGGTTCGGCCGGGATCTGGCTGGTTTTCTAGAGGTGGGCCGCCGCCTGGGGGCGACAAGGCGGACGAAGGGCGATGGCGCCCTGGCCTTCCAGGTCTATCCGGGGCTGACCGTTGAGGTGATTCTCTGGGAGGCGGACGATGAGTTTCCGGCCCAGGTGTCCTTCTCGGTGCCGTCCGGCCTGGACCGCTTCTGGCAACTGGACGCGGTGTTGGGCCTCATGGGGCTGGTGGTGAAGGAACTTCTCCGGACGGCCGCGCTTGCGGCCGGCTAGTCTGGATTTGGGGGCCGGGGGCGCCAATGCCGGGCATGGCGGGCAGTGCCCGCCCTACATCCCTGCTCAGCGATTTCTGGTTTCCAAGCTCAGTTTGGGAACGAATATTCAAAGGCTATGTAATTTTGAAGCCCGGAGAGTTTAGTTGGGTGTCTTCTTAGTTCTATCCATGTAAGAGGCGTACATGAAGTCAGCCAGTGATTTAGCAACTCCTACTGCGAACATGGCGTGACGTTCATCGGATTTGTAGTGGCGTGTTCTGGATTTGCCATGGGCATCACTAAGTTCGTTTCTGATAGCTGCGAGGCCATTAACAATATTGAAGCAACCTGAAAGAATCTGCCTGAACGACTTTTCAGCGTACTGGCTAGGGTGCATACTTAGTACTTGAGAAGTCTGGCGGTAAAGTACGGAGAGATCGGCCTTTTCATCGTAGATCTCATTCGCATCATCGAGAATATACTTGCACATTGATTCTAAAAGATTTCGAGCGTTTGTGATTGCTCCCTCAAAATCTGCCGACGCAATCTTTTCATCGCACTTGGAAACCTGCTCGGTGATGTAAACAAAGTCGATCTCATTCAATCTCGAAACCTGACGGGATGGCTTTGGTATTGGGGATTCCGGATCAACTAAGAACTCTATCCAATTTATTTCTATATCGTTATCACGAATGGGATAAAGCACCCGAAAAGCGCTTATAATCTCGGCTTTATCTTCATCAGAAAGTTTTTGAAGTTGATCGTGTTTGTGAATAGGAGCATAGACCTCCACGGTGGTCAGTCTGGAATACAGACGGCTTCCGTACGTGGAAGTCTCGTTCAAATTATACTTTGACCCCCGAAGCGCTTGAGCTAGTTTCGGGCGATTCCTATAGGTCAAAATATGTATTATCTTATCTGTAGCCCACATCACTTTTTCCTAATATGGGCAAATTATAGGATAGATTCCTTCTAAAATCAAAAATCTTTACCCACCCCACCCCGGGCGGCCTATTTCGGCTTTCAGGTCCCGCCGGGTTTGCAGGCCGGCTCTATCAGGGGCGCTGCCGACGGTTCGGCCTGGGAGGCGAGGTCGTCCCGGGCCTGGCCGGCCACGAGTGTTTCGCCGTAAAACAAGGCCCCTTCGGTGTAGGGGGAGCTCTTGAAGCCGGTGTAGCGGCGCAGAGCCACCCGGTGGAAGCCGACCTTGAGCATGAGGGCCAGGAAATCCTTTCCCGGCATGGCCCCGCCGATTCACTGGAACCAGTTTTCCACCTTGCCGGCCTGATCCGGGGGCAACGCCGCCACCAGGACCATATCGGCGAGCATCAAGCGGCCGCCGGGTTTCAGGACCCGGTGCGCCTCTTTAAGAGCCTTATCCTTATTGAGGGTCAGGTTGAAGACGCCGTTACTGATGAGGGCGTCGAAAGCGGCATCCGGGAAGGGGAGGGCCTCGGCCTCGCCCACCTGAAACGTGACGTTGACCAGACCCAGCCGCGCTAGGCTCGCCCGGGCGCGCTCGACCATGGCGGCGGTGACGTCCAGGCCCACCACCCGGCCGCCGGCCCCCACCAGATGGGCCGCCACCAGGGAGTCCACCCCGGCGCCGCAGCCGATATCCAGGACTGCGTCCCCGGGATTAAGATGCCCCAGGCTGAAGGGATTGCCCACGCCGCAGAAGTCGGCCAGGACCTCCGGGGGAAAATTTTTTATCAGCTCCTGGGAATAGCCCTGAATTTCCATACCGGCTTTGCCGGTGGGGAACTGGAAACAGTCCCCGGCGCCGGCCGCGGCCACCCGGTCGTACTTCTCCTTGATGCCTTGCCGCACCTTCTGGATTTCCGTTTCGGTCATTTCCGGGCTCATGGCATTATCCGTAGGCAGGTTTAGTGGCCCAGGCTTTCTCGCCAGAGCGGCGGTAGGGCGCGGTTGGCGCTTCAGTTATGGTGCGTAAGACGCACCCTACTTTTCGGTGCGGAGCACCGGCAGGATACCGGCGCCACCCATAACCTTTCGGAGCAGTTGCTCATGGGCCGGTGGCCCACCCATAAAGCGTGAAAAGGTCAGTGGGGCGGGCGTCCTCGCCCGCCAGGCGGTCCGCACAGGCTGGAAAGCCTGTGCCACCGGAGGAACTTTTCAAAACACGTCGATCTTGGCCATCACATGAGGTCGCGGCCGACGGCGAAGGCCTGGCCCAAAAATTTCCCGATGCCGTGATAGGTGCGAATCTCGGGGCCGAAGATGATGGGCCGGGCTTTTTCGATGTCCGGGAAGCCGTTCTCCCCTAAAACGTGCTCATCGGCCTTGACGTCCAAAATCTCCCCGATGAACAGGGTGTGGAGGCCGATTTCCAGGGTGTGGATCACCCGGCACTCTATGATCAGGGGAAACTCCGCCACATAGGGGGCGTCCACCAGGTCGCTGGCTACCGCGGTGAGGCGGGTGGCGGCGAACTTGTTCACGTCTTTGCCCGTGGCCATGCCCAGGTAGTCGGCTTCCCGGACGTGGGCCTCGGAGGGCACGCTGATGGTGAAGGCCTGGCGGGCCATGAGGTTGCCGTAGGTATAGGTGGCTTTGCGGAGCGACACCCCGATGGCCGGGGGCTTGGAACAGCAAATGGAGGCCCAGGCTGCGGTCATGGCGTTGGGCTTGCCTTCCTGGTCATAGGTCCCCACCACCCACACCGGGGTGGGGAAAGCCATAGTCCTGGGGCCGATGGATTTTTTCATGGCGATCCTCCTCTGCCATTGATTTTAAGTCGGATGGAGCAAGATGCAATGGTCTTTTTGTTAAACGATGCGGCTGTCGCTAAACTTGATCAGGTCATCACGCTTAGGCTACCTTGTGGTTCTGCGCCGTGATGACGACAAAGCCCCCTTCGCCATGGCCTGCTCGCACAGGTTCAAGATGGGTTATGTCGCTTAGATCGCGAAACAGAGTTTGGCAGACTTCCACCTGCCGGTAGTTTAATCTTGCCAGCCACTCCAATACTTGGCCAATCGATAAAAAATTGGCCTGGCGGTAGAACTTGCTCTCCTGTTTATGCGCCTCATAAGATCGCCCCAAAGGACTGTTCTTATCTATCATGCCGATGATGATTTGCCCGCCGGGTTTGAGCACCCTGGTCGTTTCTGTCAGCGACAGGAAAGGGTCTCGAAGAAAGCACAGAACGGTGACCATCGCTACCAAATCAAAGGAGTCGGGCCGAAACGGCAGGGCTTCCGCCACGGCCCGATAAACCTGAATGCCGCGTCTTTGAGCCATGACCACCATGGCTGCGGCCGGCTCCACCCCCATCTGAATGCCCAGGGGGACGGCGAACCTTCCGGTGCCCACGCCGATTTCCAGACCTCTAACTTGCGGGGCCAGGAATTTCTTTAACGCCAGGACTTCGGATTCGTATGCAAAAGGGTTGCGGTCAAACCAGGCATCGTATTTTTGAGCTGATTCTTCGAAGAGTTGTAAGATCTTATCGTCATTCATATAGGAGGATCAGGCCAACGAGGGCCCTATGGATTGAGACTTATCGAAGAGCAAACCTGGGTGAGAGATCGGGGGATCGGGGGTGGCCTAACGCAGAACCTCTGTAACCCTTAGGAATAATAGGTAGAATTTTTCAACTTATCCATATCTTCAGGGCTAAGCTGGCGTTTCCCTCCGTGAGAAGCAAAGTTGGCGCAGGTATGCTCATCCCGAGCGAATTGGTCTTTACCCCCATCCCAGGGTTCTGCATGGAGACATGTTCCCATTCGCAGTGATGCCGGGTCCGGCTGAAAATACTTGCATTCCACACATTTAATTGTGTCCATATGGCTCCTTCAATCTCATGTCCGCTGAGGTTCGCGACAGAAGTTTTTGCGGGGAAACAAGCCCAGGGCTTACATCCGCCGCTTCAAGCTCCAGCAATGGCTGGCGCACAAAAAGAACTTGTCGGATCGGGGGCTGGATGCGCCTTGCAGATATTTTATGAGAACCAATGCTAATGAGTCAAGGAAAAAAAGAGCCTGGCAAACCGAGATTCGCCAGGCTCCGTTGGGTTAGGTTAAATGGACCCTATTCCTCTTCTTCCAGCTCGACCCCGTCCCGCTCAAACTGGGCGTCGCGTTCGGCGTGGCCCGCTTCGATCTCCGCTTCGCTCCAGGGTTCGAAGTCCAGGCAGAGGGACACCAGTTCCCACAGGTACAGGGTTTCTTTGTAGTTGCCCATGTCCATCTTGCCCTTCTTGACTTCGGCGGGCAGGCCTTTCATGATCTGGTCCCGGCAGTTGTGGCACGGGGCGATGACGATCTCGGCGCCGGTGTCCCTGATCTGGTCGGCCTTCATCTTGCCGTAGGCCAGGCGCTCTTCGTCGTAGGGCATGGCCCAGGCGCCGCCGCCGGCCCCGCAGCACAGGTTGTTCATGTAATCTTCACACATTTCCCGATAGAGGCTGGGGTCGATACACTGCTGGGCGATCCAGCGGGACAGCTCGCCGTAGTTGTCCCCGAAGGAAATCTGGGATTTGCGCACGTAGTTGCAGGGATCGTGCACCGTGTAGGTTTCGTGAAATTTATGGGTATTGAGTTTGATCCGGCCGGATTTGATGTATTCCTCCAGCAGGTCAAAGATGCTGACCACTTTGAATTCGTCGTAGACTTCCGGAAACCAATTTTTGAACCCGAACCGGGTTGCAAAGTAGGCATGCCCTCATTCGGGGTACAAGATGGTTTTCGCCTTAACCTTTCGGGCGTTCTCAATGACCCGGGCGACCTGGACCTTCATGGACTCGTCGTCCCCGGAGAACAGGCCCCAGTTGACGCCTTCCCAGTTGATGGAGGACACGGTCCAGTCTTCCTTGGCGGCGTAGAAGATCTTCCACCAGAACTTCATGTCGTCCGGCTCGCCGAAGGGTTCCTTGGAGTTGATGGTGACGATGATGTTGGCCCCTTCCTTGTCCACCGGCACGTAGAAGCCGGGAGTGGGCTGCTCTTCGTCGTTTTCCATCTCCACGCCCAGTTCGGCCAGCAGGAACAGGAAGTCGTCCCTGGGGATCCCGAGGTTGTTGCCGCGCTGGAGGTTCATCATGGTGCCCTTGTGGATGGGGCCGGGCACCTTGTCCCGGTCCCGCAAGGTGCGGCAGGTCCGGAAGGTCTTCAGCAGCTGGATGCCCATGGGGCACTGATACTGGCAGCGGCCGCACAGGGTGCAGACCCAGGGCCACTTGGAATCAATGACTTCCTGCTCCATTCCCAGGACAATGGCCCGGATGGCCTTCCGGGGGTCCCAGCCGGGAACCAGCCCGGTGGCGGGGCAACCGCCGGCGCAGGTGCCACAGGTATAGCAGCGATCCGCCAACTCGGGAGCGATGTTCCCGATTCTGCGGTGCTTCCTGTCCACCTTGATTTCTTTTACGGCCTCTTCTGGCATTTTCCCTCCAAGTAAATTGTGGTTAGTATAATCCCAATCGGCGTCAGGCCCGGGTGTGGTTCGCCCTGAGGCAGATCGCCGGATTAAAGACTTCACTTAATAAATGAGGCAGTTCTTACCTTTGTCCCTATGGTTTCTATATAAAATTTTTGCCAAAAAATAAAGAGTTTTTCCTCCCTGCACTTTGATTTTAGAGGCCGGGGCGCTCATGTCAAGAAGAAAATACTTTTTTTCACAAAAACCCTCCGAGGCTCATAAGAGAGGGGAAATGAGCGGTTCCGCCAGGAACTTTGAGGCCCTCCCCCCAGTCGCGGTTTTTATTCGCCACGTCGGGTTTTTGTGGTATTTTACTATGAAAAAAGCTATCAGCTTTCAGCCCAAACACTTATTGAGGCACCAGCGGCCAGTCTGTAGGGCGGGCACTGCCCGCCATAATTCCTTTTAAAACCGCCGAGGCCGGCTGTTCCATATTTTCATGCTTTGTTGTGTCCGCAAGGAAATGACCGTTGGTATTAAAGTGTAGGGTAGGCGCCCTCGCCTGCCCATGGACAGCCGAGGGCGGCTGTCCTACATTTCACCGCCGGGGCCGGCTGTTCCAGATTTTTAGGCCTCGTTGTGTTCGCAAGGAAAGGAAATGACCGTTACTATAAAAGCCGGTGGCAGTCAGGCTGGATCAAGGTTGGCTGAGGAGGGATAAGGCTCACGATGTCCGATGCAATGGCCTTGCGCCTGGAAATATTACAGCAACTGGCGGACCGTCTGGAGCAACGGCGGGCCGACTTCATGACCGCGGAGGGGGAAGATATCGGCACTCCCTGCACTGCTGTCGCCATGGAAATGGATATGGCGGTTTCCCATCTGCGCACCATGGAACTGGAGGTGCCTTTGGTTACAGGCAAAGCCCCCTACGGCACGGTGGCCGCCATTCTGCCCTATGACGCTCCGCCCGTCATGGTGGCCCGGGTCGGCGGCGCCGCCATCCTGGGCGGGAATCAGTTCCGGTTCAGTTGCTCCTCGCAAACGCCCCGCACGGCGCAACTCTTTGCCGAAGTGGTGGCGGGGTTGCCGGGCTTCACCGCGGTGGTGGGTATGGACAACCGGGAGTTCGGCCGCGCCTGCGTCGATGACCCCCAGGTGCGGGTCTTCTTTATCTCCGGCGGGGGCGAAGTGGGGGCCGCCTACGAGAAGCAAGCCCCCCACTTCGACAAGCTCTTTTTCGCCGGGCCCAGCGGCCTGCCGCCGGTAATCCTGTTCCAGGATGCCCCCCTGGAGGCGGCGGTCAAATTTGTGGTGGGGCGGGCCTTTATCAACGGGGGCCAGTACTGCACCACCCTGAAGCGGGCCTATATCCACCGGGAGATTTATGACCGGGTGAAGGGCATGATCCTGGAGCGGATGCCCGAGGTGCAGGTGGGGGACCCCCGGGACCCCAAGACCAGGATCGGCCCCATCAAGGTTGAACGCACCCGCAAACTCCTGGACCGGGCCCTGGCGGCGTTACAAGAACCGCACTTCCTGGTGCCGCCCCGCCGGGACGGGGAGTGGCAGGGGCCGTTTCTCCTGGAGACCTTTGATCCCCCGGACACCGAGATGTTCGGCCCCTTCCTGGCCCTGGTGCCGGTGGCAGCAGATACGGTGGCGGTGGACCAGGTGCTCCCCAGCCGCTACCCGTTTCTGGTGGCCTGGTTCGGCACCCCGCCTCCGGGCGCCCAAGACGCCCTGACGAAAAAATTCGGCATGACCTACGACAACCCGGAGTTCGTCTTCACCCCCCTGCGCCTGCCCTTCGGCGGCAAAGGCGACAGCGGCTGGATCATCGAAAACCGGAACGGAAAGCTGGTTAAACGGGATGGGGCGTTTATTTACAGCGCCGAGTTGGTGCGATGAGTGAGCAGTGAGCAGTAAGCAGTGAGCAGTAAGCAGTGAGCAGTTATTGTAGCGCCATTAATTCTGTATGCATGTAGGCTGGGCACGGCCCACTGCTGTCAATTTTATCAATTATCCTGGATAGATTGATGTAGGACGGTACCTACCCTACATCAGATTGGGCCCAAAACTTAAAGAAGCGGTAGCGTTGCAGGAAGAGTTGCGGCGCCGGGTGGGGCTGGCGCAGCCGGTCCGGATAGTTAGGAGGCAGCACGGGAACCGGACCTGGCGGCGGGGTTATGTATAGCCTTTGCCAAAAACCCTTCCCATTGATGGTTTTTAAATCCCCCTAAATCCCCCTTTTTCACAGGGGGACTTTCAAAGGCATTTCGCTAAGTCCCCCCCTTTGGAAAAGGGGGGTTAGGGGGGATTTAGGTTCTTGGAGCATGTGCCATAACGGAAAAAACTTTATGGCAATTGCTATAACGTATTAATCTGGAAAGAAAAACAGGTAGGATTGCGCCTGCGGACCCCAAAGGGTAAAAAAATCCCCTCGGTTGCCCCCAGACGCCGCAGCCCTTGGCCGGAATGTCTGGAGACCACCCTGGGTTGTCTCACCCCGTGCCGGCTCCCCCTGCCGGTGCGGCAGGCAAATCGCTTGAGCCGGCGCCTGCGAGCCTAGACCCTGGGCCAGATGCTCTGGGGCACCCCGCCGGCGGCGGTGGCGTCGAAGAGCCGCTCCCGGAACAACGGGCAGACGTGATAACGCGAGTTACTGCACCGCTGCTGCCGAGAATCCCACTCCCACCAAAGGCAATTCTCGCAAACTCCCCGGATCTCCTGGTTGAGGCAGATTCGTCCCACATCCCCGAAATTGACCATCAACCCATCTCCCCCTGAGGTTCCCTTTCTGGAAGCACAGTGAAGTCACTTCGATAATCGGTAACCCTTAACCCTAAATAAATCAAAATCGCAGCAAATGCAACTATTTTCTTTTACTCATAAAATAGTTAACTCGGAGGGAGCTACTATGGGGGCGGGGGCTGAGGTCAGGAGGCGTTAACGGTAACGGGGCTCTCCGGATTAAAAGAAATCGCTTTTTTTAAAGATCAGGGGCCGGCTCTCGGGATGGAGGATTTTGGCTTCCAGGACCTCACCCACAAACAGGGTATGGTCACCGGCGGCGAAGGTGTGCACCAGCTTCAGGTCAAGGTAGGCATACGCCTGGGGCAAAACCGGGGCGCCGCTTGGCGCCGCGAAGGTCTCCAGGCCGGCGAGTTTGTCGATAGTGCGGCCGCTTTTATAGCCGAAACGTTTGGCCAGTTCCACCTGGTCGCGGGTCAAGACGTTGATGGCAAAGCTGCCGCTCTCCATGATCAGGGTGTGGGTATAGCGGGGCGGAGCGATGGACACCATGACCAGCAGGGGCTTGAGGGATACCTGGGACACCCAGGCCGCGGTCATGCCGTTGATTTTCTCGCCCACCCGGGTAGTGACCACGTAAACCCCGTGGACCAGGGCCGCAAAGGCTACATCTTGCATCGCCGGCCTCCTTGGGCTTAAGGGGCGGGGGGGATGATCGGGGCTTCAGCCCCCGGGGCTGCCGGTAAAAGGCGGTCATCGGCCGCGGCCCAGTCTTCGCAGAGCCAGAACTTCCCCACCCCCTGGTTCAGGCGGGTGCACAGCCCTTTATACCGGTAGACCCAGTAATGACAGGTGGAACAGACCTTCAACGGATGGGCTTTCAGACGGACAGGCATGATTAGACTAACCCTTTCTGGGGAATATTGAACTCAAGACTGAGGCACGCAAAACCCTGTGAATCGAAGCACCGCCTTGCCCGCGCAGCACCCTAAATCCCCCTTTAAGCCAGGGGGACTTACGGGACCAGGCTCCCGCGTGTAGTTATGTTACTGTGCATCGCCTTTAAGGTCAAGGCGGAAATGGTCGTAGCCTTGGCCGGAGATATCCACCTCGCCCGCCGATGTGGCCAGGACGACCCGGTCCCCGGTCACGATGCGGCCCAGGGGGTAAGGCGCCGCCAGCCCGGCCCGGGAAAAGGATGCGGGCAGGCGCTTTGCAACCGCAGGCTTGGCGGTGAACAAGAGGAGATAATCTTCTCCGCCGAAGAGGGCCAGGTCCAGGGGGTCGCAGCCCAGATGCGGGGCTGCGGCCGTAACCCGGGGCGAGACGGGGACTGCGGCGGCGGGGATGCGGGCCCCGACGCCGCTGGCCCGGCAGATATGGTACAGGTCGGTAGCGATGCCGTCGGAGGTGTCGATGAGGGCCGTGGCCAGGCCTTCCTGGGCCAGGAGACGGCCGGCCCGGAGAAGGGGCCGGGGCCGGAGCTGGGCCTCAGTCAACGCCTCTTGCAATTCCTGCGGCAACTCCAGGCCCTGCCGGAGGATCTTCAGACCGGCAGCGGCTTCCCCCAAAGGTCCGGTGACGAAGATCAGGTCCCCGACTTTAGCTCCGGCGCGCCGCAGCATCTGGTGGGCGGGCACCCGCCCGGTCAGGGTCACGGTGACGATGAGGCCACCGGGGGAGGCGACGGTGTCGCCGCCGATGACGGCTACGCCGTACTCCCGGGCGGCTTGGGCCAGGCCGGCGGCAAAGGTTAGGGCTTCACGGCGGTCCCGGTCCGGGGGCCAGCCCAGGGACAGCAGGGCCGATCCCGGGTCTCCGCCCATGGCGGCGATGTCGCTCAGGTTCACCGCCAGGGACTTCCAGCCCAACTGGGCCAGCGTGGTGTAGGCCAGATCGAAGTGGACGCCCTCCACCAGGGTATCCACCGTCCACAGGAGATAATCCGGGCCGGGAATCTCGATGGCGGCGCAGTCGTCGCCGATCCCCAGAATGACGCCGGCAGGGGCCGGGCCGAATTCCCGGCTCAGGGCATTGATAAGGTCCCATTCGCTGGTGAGGTTGTCTGGGGGCGGCATCTCTTTACTGTTCTGAAAAGTAGGGTGCGTTTTACGCACCACCGGCGGGCGGGACGCCTGCCCCACCGGACTTTTCATGATTTAAGGGTGGGCCAAAGGCTCAGGCGCGACCGGCCTCGGTTCAGGCCAGGAGCCGTTGCGGCGCCGTTCCCCTTAATTCCGGCTCCTCAGCTTGGCCAGCAGCCGGAGCATCTCGAGATAGAGCCAGATTAAAGTGACCATGAGGCCGAAGGCCCCATACCACTCCATGTATTTGGGGGCGCCCCGGGCAGCTCCCTGCTCGATAAAATCGAAGTCCAGGACCAGGTTCAAGGCCGCAATGACGACCACGAACAGGCTGAAGCCGATGCTCGCCCAACTGTTGCCATACATGAGCGGCATCCGGATGCCGAAAAAGCCCACCACCAGGGTGATGAGATAGAACAGGGCGATGCCGCCGGTGGCCGCCACCACGCCCAGTTTGAAGTTTTCCGTGGCCCGGATCAGCCGGGATTTGTACGCCAGCAGCAGGGCCAGGCAGGTGCCTAAGGTCAAGCCCGCGGCCTGGATGACGATGCCGGGGAATTGGGCCTCGAATATGGTGGAGACGCCGCCGATGACCAAACCTTCCAGGAGGGCGTACAGGGGCGCGGTGACAGGCGCCCAGGTCTGCTTGAAAATAGTGACCAGGGCCACGACGAAGCCGGCGATGGCCCCCACCGCTACCCAGGGAGTTACTGCCTGAGGGTTCATGCTCCAAATCCAGGAGGCGGTCACCAGGACGCACAACAGCAGCAAGATCGCCTTATTGGCGGTTCCCTGGATGGTCATGGCCTCGTCGGCCCGGGCGACACGCCCCACCGCAGTGAAGGTATTGTCACCGAGAGCTGGGTTGCCGGTCCTCATAGGTTTCCTCCCGACATCATTGGTGTCTTTAATTTTATCAGGATTTCAGCTGTGGGGAAACAAAAAGGCTAACGGGATTTTTTATAAGGGGGGCGGCCCATGGCAGGGAGTGCGAACCGCTTGGGCGCTTCGGCGTCTTGCCGCGGGCGGCGCCGGATAAACTTTCCTGTATGGCGCTGGCCTACCCCCAGCCGGGGCCGCCGGGGCCCGACCGTCTCAGACGATGGCCTTGGGCTCGTCGCCGATGGCGTCGTAGTCGGTGACGCCCATGGGTTTGACAAAATAGGTCTGGCAGACGTAATCCAGTTCCTGGGAGGTGAGTTGGGGTCTCTGCTCCAGGAACCGGGCCCGGTCAATGAGGTTCTCGATGAGGTCCCGGGGGTGGCAGGCGCAGAAGGGCCGGGAAGAAATGACATAATAGCGGGCCATCATGTCCCGGATGACTTCCGGATTAAAGTCGATTTTGTACTCGATGCAGACGCGGCGGAAGATCTCCAGATACTGTTCCGGGGAGACATACCCGACAAATATTTTGTGGCGGATACGTCTGAGGAAGGCCTCATCCGCCAGGCTGTAGGGGTTGAGGTTGGTGGAAAAAATGATGAGCTGGTCGAAAGGCACGGCGAATTGTTGGCCGGTGTGGAGGCTGCAGAAATCTTGCCGGGATTCCAGGGGATAAATCCAGCGATTGAGCAATTGCCGGGGGGTAATCTTCTGGCGCCCGAAATCGTCGATGATGAACACGCCGTTATTGGCCCGCATCTGGTGGGGGGCCTCGTAATACTTCAGATGAGGATTAAACCTCAGTTCCAGGGCATCTTCGGTCATCTCGCCCCCGGCGATGACGATGGGCCGCCGGCACAGCACCCAGCGCCGGTCGTGAGCCGGGGTCTCCGGGGTGGGGGGGATCGGCTGGTGATTGAGTTCATCGTATAGGCGGATAACCTGGCCGTAGACCAACAGGGCATACGGGACATAGACCGCATCCTGATAGGCATGGCCGATGCAATTGGCGATCAACGTCTTGCCGTTGCCCGACGGACCGAAAAGAAAAATCGACCGGCCGCTGTTGATGGCTGGACCGAGTTTAGTGATGAGATGGTCCGGCACGACGTAATCGGTGAATACTTCCTTGAGGCGGGCCTTCTCTACCTTGACCTGATTGATGGATTGGGCCTCCACCCAATCCCAGTAATCCTCCAGGGGCACCGGGGCCGGCCCCACATACCGGTTTGACTCCAGGCACTGCTCGGCATAGATCTTCCCGCTATCGGTCAAGGAATAGCGCAGCTCAAGAGCTATTTGGCTCGTTTGGCTCAGGGTATCCCGGGCTTTAACCTGGACATACCCCTGACCCTTCAGGTAAGCGAAAAGCTCGTCCACCAGGCGCCGGGAGACCTTTATATCGTGGGCCATCTCCTGGCAGGAGATGGAATCCCGGAAGAAGGAATGCTTGAGCAGAAGTTGAATCAGCAGACCTTTGGGCAGGCCCAGGTCTTCAAAAGTCTCGGGCACGGGGGGATAGGCGTGGACAAACGGGGCCAATATCTCAGGTTCCACCAGGTTGAGATCCAGGAGATGTTTGGCCAGGTAACCGCGGAATTTTTTCTGTTGGAACAAGGCCGGAGCCAGTTGTTCGGGCTCCAGAACTCCGGCCTTAATCAAGCGCTGCGCCAGGTTCATGTCAGAGTCACCTTATTGAATTTCACCATAATCGGTTTTCCCAGACTAAATTGGACTCGAATCACCGTCGGTCGCCAGGATGAGGCCCAGGAAAGGCAAGGCCGCGTCGGGCGAAAAGGGAATGGGTTGCACCTCAGGCCAAAACAGCGCAACGCCCCTCGGCCAATATAACGGCCGGGGAACTAAAACACAACTTTTTCAAAGAGTCCCCTGACGATGGTGCCAAGAGTCAGGACACTGCCGGCGATGGCCAAGGCGATGAAGGTCAAGAGGAGGGCATACTCCACGGCGGAAGCGCCGGCCTCATCGCTGGCAAACTTGAGAATCAGGTCCATGCTCGTTTCCTCCCCTCAACGGGTTAATCGGATGGTTTCTCCGGGTTTAATTTTGCTCCGGGCTCAATGGCCATAGTTAGACTCGAAACTTGCTTTAGTCCCCTGGGTCTGCCGATCACGATCTGGAAGAGTGGGTAATGATCGTGTCCAGCGGTAAGTCCTCTTCCTCCGAAGCCTCCCGGGCCCCACTCCAGCCCCTACGGGGCAGCCGGGATTGCCTTACGAGCGTCAAGGCGATCTGGTCCAGCCCAACCATGGCCTTGCTCTTTTTCTGGTGCAGGGGGAACGGCACCATGTGGCTGATGGCCGCCTCGACCCCGGAATCAAACAGGACATGCCCCATAATGTCAGGCTGGATATTGAGGAAATCCTGGCACACCGAGCGGATAATTTCGGGGGCCTTCAGGTCGGCATTGCTCTTGACCATATTGACCACCAGAAAGAGATGAAAATCCCATAAAGCCTGGGTCAACCGGGCCTGTTTCTCGGGGTTGACAGCCTTAAAATGGTCCAGCAGGTCCTGAATCGTGTTGAAGTTATTCCCATTCCCGGCGTCGCCACCCTGGTACAGGCACTGGAGTATTTCATCATCCTTGGCGAAATCCCGGGATAACTTGCGGTACAGGGCGCTCTTGATGAAGCCGTAGGCATTCTGGAGGGAGGTGGTCTGGGAGGTGAACAGGGCAATTTTCCCCCCGGAAAAGTTGAAGAAATCCAACGTATTGAAGGAGGTGCCGGCCCCCTGGTCAAAAAGCACATACTGGGCTGGCAGTTCTTCGATCTGACGTAGCAGCCGGATTTTTTGGGCATAGGTGGGGTTGGCCGCGCCCATCAGATCATCGGCCCCGCAGATGAGGCTGATACCTTCAACCGCGGTTTCAATGACGGTATCTTCCAGCCGGGCCACTTTCTTGGTCAGGAAATGCTCCAGGGTGACATGAGGGTAACGGACTCCCATCAAGGTATGCAGATTGGCGCCGCCCAGGTCGCCGTCGATCAAGATGACCTTCTTGCCCAGGCGGGCCAGGGCGACCCCCAGTCCTAAGGAGACCAGGCTCTTACCGATACCCCCTTTGCCGCCGCCAATACTCCACAGCTTGATCCGGTTTAAACTCGTGGGCATGACCTATTCTCCATAACCTTCAAAGACTTTTGCCAATCCGGTCGCTGGAAGGTTGCTTTGGCCAGAAAGGCCGGATAATCTTCCCGGCAATCCCCAGGCTGCCAAGCACCCAGAGGACCCAGCCGAAGACCTTGTAACCGGGGGAGCCGGCAAACTGGAGCACCAATCCGCCCAACAACAACACCAGCCCGGCGATGTAGCAGTGGTGCATCCAATCCGAATTTTTCGGACTTTTCCGGACCTGGTCATATCGGTCCCAGAGCCCCTTGATATCCTCAGAGGTGTGGGGCAGGAGATCGCTCAACCGGCTGATGGCCTTGCCGGGCGGTTTAATCAGCTGCAATCCCAGAGACAAGGGCGGCTGACCAGTGCCGCCGGACCTGGTCCAGGCTATTTTGGCTCTGATATTGACAGGTTCACCGCCTCCAGGGTCTTCCACCCGGAGGACGCAAGCTTCGCCGCGGTACCGATCCCAGTCGGGTATGTCCCAGTGGTTAGTCACCGTCAAGGTAACCCCTCCGGTGGACAGGTTCCGGATAAGCACAGGTATGAGGCGAGGGGTGTTCGCCTCCTGGCCGGCGATCTCTAGCCTGAGGGTAGGAGACCCCGGAGTTTCGGCTTGCGGTTTGAAGTGGCCTGATGTCATAATCGTGCTCCTTGAGGCCGGTTTTACCGCCGGCCCCTGAACGTCTCAGATGAGGGGACTGCCCCGGCGAATTTTGCCGTTAATCCCGCCACCGGCGTTCGATGTGTCCCGGATCACGCTTCCCCCTGCATCCGGAGAAACTCCCGGGCCAAAATGCCGGCCCGGTCCAGCTTTTCACGGAAGGGGAGGGCGGCATTTTCGGGGTTGATGCTGATATAGTTCTTGAGACAGAAGACCACCATCTGGACCTTGTCCCGGTCACCGGCCAGGTCGGGGTTATGATTCAGAAAATCACCGGCTGCCGCCTGGATTGCCTGGATGTGTGGTTTTTTGTCACTATTTTGGCCAACTATGGCATCCCAACTAAATTCTACGGTGGTTCCCGTGGGCTTTTCGCCCTGACCCGGGAGGTTGGGGGAGGAGCCGGCGAAATACTGTTCCCATTGGGATACCAGGTTGTCAATTTCCCCGGCCTGATGGCGCACACCCGTCAGCATCGCTTCGTAGCGGCAACTCTCCATGATGACCTTTTCCCCCAGCCCGGCCAGCAATTGAAAGAACTGCCTCGAAACCGATTGATCAAAATGCGGGGCAGGTGCAGCCTCGGTCTCGTTTCGTCCCGGATCGGCCGGTCCGGAACCGGAAAACATATCCAGGCCATCTGGGGCCGGCCGGATGGCCGGGGAGGCAGTCTCCATGAGAATGGCTGGTTTCTCCGGCCAGGTCCCCCCGGGCATTCTGGCCGGCAGCCCCGGAAGCGGGGCGCCGCCTGCCTGCCGGTCCCAGGCCGTGTCGGCCAAGGCCTGAAGATAGTCCCGCTTTTCCGGGTTTTGGCGGGCCTCCCCCTGGGGGGCGTGCCACAACAGGCCGAACAGCAACGCCGGATCTTTGAACCCCAGCTCCAGGGCAGTGTTGATAATCCCTTGATAGTACTCATCCTGAGAGGTGGGGGGCATCAGCAGGGCTTGCAACATGGCGCCGTGAGGGGCGATTATCCGGTAGATTTCCTCCCAGGACTTCACCTCGGATTTCAGCAGGGCGGCGGGGATATGCTCTTGGAGAAATCGCCAGACTGCCGGTTTGGGGGGCAGGGGTGGCGTTTCCCAGGGCGGCCGGAGCCAGCGCCAGGGTTCCCGGGCCTGGGGCTCCAGAGATGGCGGCGCCAGCAACAGGCCCTCCTCGCCATAAATCAGCACCTGCGGCGCCAGAAAGAAAGACGGCGGCGCGTGCGCCTCGAGCGGCAGGGCATAGTAGTGCTGCTCCCGGCATCCCCCCATGTCGGCGACGCAGTTGGCGCGCCAATCCCCCCACTGGTCCAAAGAGAGGGCGCCTTCGCCTTTATTCACTTCCAGCACCAGCAGATTGGAGGCCTTACCCGTGCGGATGCCGATATTGATCTGGCCCTGGTCCGCCCCCATCTCGGA
>JAHIKF010000435.1 GCA_018897875.1 Pseudomonadota bacterium
CAGTAATAAAAGATTGACGCCCATTTAAGCCCTTCCACCGGCAGGGTCGAGTAGGCAATGATCAGATTTTACTGGTAGTTTTTGCTATTATAATCATATCCAATAGTTATTATTCGGATTTAAGGCGTTGATACATAGCAGAACTCTTGCAGGTGTAGACGGGTAACCAGACCACTATCTGCCTTTTATCGGCGGGGATCTGCAAGTTGGCCGAAGCGAGGAAAAAGCCCCAGGAAGCCAACCTCAGTGAGGAACCAAGGGACTTGCCTATCCGCATAACAACAAGCCAACCCGTGAGCGGAGCGGGTCTGCTTGAGCGATTGGTCAGAATTTACGCCTCCGATTGTAATACCTGTGAGTGAATACCACACAAAAAAAGGGCGGCAAATCTCTGCCGCCCTTAAAACAACATAAAAAAACGCTGATGTGAGGGTTTATTCGTTGTATCCGCAACCGACAATTAGGCCGCTTTTAGTTTTCCGGGCATAGGTGCATTTTTTTGCACCCCCCCATTCATACCTCACGTAGGTGCCCTCAGGCATCCCCTTGGCGACTTCATCGTAGACAGGTCCGGCTTTTTCCTTCAGGCTTTCGCCCACAAGCGTCGGATGAACCAGTAGTTTTCCGTCGGCTTCGATAATGAACACATAGGGGTCAATGTGGGCTGCATCTGCAAAATCTTCAGCTTTTTTCCCGCCGTCTATACCGGCGACAATCTCATCTACCTGTTTTTTGACAACGTCCTTCATAAAATCTCCTCTTGCCGGTTTCAAAATAGTGACAACCGAGATTATGTGGCAATCTTGACCACCACGGTTAAAAAGGGATTCCAAATTACATAATTGATTATAGCAAAAATTTCCATCAAAATCAATATTTTTTCGCAGATTTTGGACATACCACCCCCTGGGTTCGGAGATTCTTGGTGGTGCTTTGATCATGGGTCTACCTATGAACCCGATCTTAGCACAGCCCGGTAATGGTGCTCCAGGCAAAAGGCTGAAACTACGAGGCCAATTCCCTTCCTGAGCTAAGCTAAGGTAGATAGTCACTTGCCATACTAGATAATCTTATAAAATTCCAAAGAGTTGCGGATATGATCGCCCTAGCGCAATGGGCTGGAGAGCGGAAGAGATTTTGAGAGGTAGCGGTAGAGAAAGGCAAACGAACTGAAAGGTATGCTGAAACCTTCGTGGTCAGCCGAATCATGGCATGAGGTAAAAATTGGCGGCCAAGGCGGGAGAAGCAGGAATAATCAAGGTTCCCGGGGCGATATGCGGTGAATCAATCAGTCGGGCCGTTAGCGGGGAGGGGCATAACCCCCTGCTCGGCTCGGGCCTGTAAAGTAGTCAGCAAGGTCCCTGACATGGGATTGGACTTCATGGCGCCGACCCAGGGGAACAGGTGTTTAAAGGACAGGGCCTGCGCCGGCGTCGCGACTCGGGGCGGGACCATGGCAGCGCCGGCTTGCGAAGGCGGCAACGGTTTTAACTCACCTGCGGCCAGAGAAAAAGGGGCGTTACAGCCACGGCGATGTTGATTTCCCGAGATCAGGGTGTAAGGGGTGAGAACCAGCAGGTTTTCCTGCAGGGGCGCCCAGCACGCCGCCTCAGCCTGGAGAGAGGTGCCCCCCACCTGGACCCGGACATCTCCTTCCAGGTCCAAAAACGGGTTGGGTGGGTCCAGGGTGGCCAGGGCGGCGGAGATGGTCAGAATCTGGCCGTTGGGATAGGTGATCCGGCAGGAAAACTTCCGGGCCTCGATCTTGGGGGGCAACCCCACCAGGGTCATCCCCGGGGAGTTTTCCGGTTCGGATCCGTCTGACGCCACGGCTGGCAGCGCCGATGGCTGAGGTCGCCGCCCCAGGAGAAGCAGAGTTTCTCCCACATTCTTCAGGGTGGAAGCCAGGGCGTCGCTGTTGACCTGAAGACGGCAATCCCGGACTGCCAGGTCAAAGCAATCTTCATACTCGAAAGGCCCCCAGCGCTTGGGCACCAGGTTAAGCTGGGCCATCTCAAGCTGGTAAAGGCGCTGCGCCCCTTCCCAGCCCGAGATGGCGGCATGAGTCATCAGCGGGGAGTCCGGTCCCCGGTCTATCTTTCGGCAGACCTCCCGGGAACCGGCGCTCCAAACCACGATGGCCAGCACCAGGAGCACCGGGATGGCCGCGGTCAAGACGATATTAGCTTTAGACCGCCTCATGTGCGGTTACCTGGCATGATTTAATTAGGGGTACCGGGATTCACTTTAACGCCGAAGATCCCTCCGCCCTTCATGTTGTCGCCCTGATATGAGTTTTGGGCAAAAAATACCGCCACGGGCACGATGGTCCCAGTGCCATAGAAGATGCGGAAATTAATGGTAAAGCTGGTGGAACCGCGGGCAGGCACGTTGTGGGTGGAAGTGTCCACTTCATAGGGGCCTTTAATCTTCATATCCGCCAGGGCATACCCGGCAGCCACCCGGTTAAACGTAATGGCGGTGTCCGAATCATTAGTCACATTAACGGTTATAGGAAATGTGACTCCAGCATACACCGGGCTCGGCACGACAAAAGAAACATCCAAACTATCGGCCAGGGCCGCATTCGCCCCCAGCAAAATTACCCCCACCAACAGAAGTGTCGCAAAAACAGAGCTTTTTTTCGGACAACGCATCTTTCTCTCCTTCAAGGTTTGTCGAGCCGTCATCTAACCCGAGATTTTGCGGCAACCTCGGCCACCGCAGGCAAAAATGGTTTTGGGGATACCTCCTCCCGGGTATAAACCCGGAAAGTACGGTTTTTTTAGAACCAAATATTCTTACAAGTAGCACGATAGCACAAATTTGGCTGAAAAAGTTAATTTTTCCTAAATTTTTGGCAAACCTCTTTGGTAATGTGCGGAAGATTCTGCAAAAAGAGATGAGATAAGCAGAAGGTCAGGGGAGGCCCGATTTCACTGAGGCTGGTGTGGGGAAGAGTCGGGTGACGACTCGGTCATTGCCTCCCGAGATGAGGCGATCAACGGACACCTGACAACTGCCTGGTGCCTAGGCCAGCGACACCTTGATATGGTCTTCCCGGGGGTTGACGCGGTCCAGGCGCACCAGGACGGTGTCTCCCGGGGACAGCTTCACGGTGGCCGGGGCGGTCATAAAGAGCTCCAGCAGGATGTCGGGCAGCATGAGACGGTAGCGGTGGGGCGTTTTATCCAGCACCAGGGCCTCCAGCTTCTGACCGACCCGGGTCGACAGGTGCTTCAGGAGCCAGTAGCGCAGCCGCCGGGTTTTCAGTTGCCCGGCCCGCCGCATGGCCGGCTCGATGGTGGAGAGGATCTGCTCCAGATCCTCGGGCCGGTAAACCGGCGGCTGGCCGCTCACCACCGCCAGAAGCTGCCGATGGATCACCAGGTCCAGGTAGCGGCGGATGGGAGAGGTGGCAAAGGTGTAGCAGGGCAACCCCAGACCCCAGTGGGGCGACGGTGCGAGTTCCATCACCACCCGGCTCAGGCGGCGCCGGTCCTGCCAGAGCTCCAGCAGGCTCTTGTCCGAGGACGGATCGATGGGCTCCCGGGGGTCGGGTTGCCCCCGGTAGATGGCGGGAACCCCGTGCTCGGCCAGAAACTGGGATGCCAGGGAATTGGCCAGCACCATGGCCTCGCCCACCAGCTGGTGGCTGGCGGTCTCCTGGTCTTCCACCACGACCTGGATATCGCCCTGGGGGGTAAAAGTGACCCACACCTCGGGCAACTTGAGCTCGTAGCCGCCCCGGGCCAGCCGCCGTTCCTTGAGGCGGCGGGTGAGGCGGAAGAGGGTGTCGAGCTGCCGGTCCTGGGTCAGGAGGGCGTCCACCTCATGATAGGTCAGGCGCCGGGCCACCTTAATCAGGCTGGGGACGATCACCCAGTCCTTGATCTCGGCGTCGGGGCCCAGGGTCACGAGGAAGCTCAGGGCGAGGCGTTCCTGGTTCGCCAGCAGGCTCACGGTATCTTCCGAGAGTTCTTCCGGCAGCATGGGCAGCCGCCGCTCCGGCAGGTAAATGGAGGTCCCCCGTTCCTGGGCCTCCTGATCCAAAAGGGTTTGGGGCAGCACGTGCGCCGAGACGTCGGCGATGTGAATCCCCAGGCGCCACCCGTCCGGCACTTCTTCCAGACTCAGGGCGTCGTCGTAGTCCCGGGTGCGCTCCCCGTCTATGGTCATGATGTCAAGATGGGTCAGGTCCTGCCGCCGGGACGCATAAAGATCCTGGGGCGAAGACTGGGCCAATTGCCGGGCCAGGACCAGGGCCTCCGGGGAGAATTCCAGGGGCACCTCCTGCCGGTAGAGGTCCAGGTCTTCATCTTCCTGCCACACCCCTAACCGCACCAACAGGCGAAAGGGGGCCTCCAACGGGTTGAGCCGGGCCTTGTCCAGAAAAGCCTTCCCCTGGGCGAAGTCGGGTCCATCGGCCCCCCACAAGGCCATCCGGCGCAACAGTTCTAGGACCCGGTCTTTCCAGTCCCCGGCCGCGGCCTTCTCTCCGGCCCAGACCTTCTCAAGCCAGGCGGCGATCTCCTCCAACTCCTTCTGGCGCTCCAGTTCCCTGAAATGCTGCTCCTGCAGTTGTTCCACCAATTCCGGGGGATTGGGGCTGACCAGGTCGTCTCTCCGCTTAAAAAGAAACCGGTCCTCTCTGAGGCTGCGGCCAGTGGCGGCCACCTGGTCGGGGCTCGTCTGGCCAAACCACAGGTCGGTCATTTCGGCCACCGACACAGTCTGATCCTCTGAAGCCAGAAGTTCCCACAGGTCATTCAGGTTGACGGCCGCCTTTAAAGCCTCACGTTGATTGGCAGTGGCTTCCAGATTTCGCAACAACTCCTGGCGGGACAGGGCGGCGATGGGCAGGCGGGGGCCCACGTGCAGGACCCGCTTGGGGGTCAGGGTCATCTCCCGGCTAGTTTGGGTAAGCACATGGAGCCGCTCCCCTTTCAGTTCCAGGACGACGCCCAAAAAAATGCGCTTATCTTCGAAGAATTCGACAATATCGCCGGGTTCCATAGTGGCCAGAACGTAACAAAATCCCCGTAAAAGTCAAGGAAGGCCGGCAGGGCTGGTTTGCGGTCGGCAGTTGCCGGTTTGCGGTTATTAAATAATCTTTTGAGGCCCTTGTCGTTACATTGCTGCCGTTATGGTATAAAATCACTTTAATTATCCAGTGATTTGAGCCAAAATAATTGCGACAGCTAATGCTGCGGCAACGTTGGCGTACCACCCGGACTGCCCGAAAACCGGAAGCCTCTTATGCGACTCGCGGTTATCGCCGATATTCATAGCAACAGTGAAGCCCTGGCCAGCGTGTTGGCCCAGCTCGACCGGGAGGGGGTAGAGGCCATCTTGAACCTGGGCGACCTGGTGGGCTACAATGCCAGCCCCAATGAGTGCCTGGAACTGCTCCAGGGCCGCAATGTCTGGAGTCTGGCCGGAAACCATGACCTGGCTTTGCTCGACCCTGAACGGGCCCAAAATTTTAATATCATCGCCTATGAGGCCTTGATGTGGTGCCGGCAGCAGATCCGCCCGGAACTCCTGGAATTTCTGCAAAGCTTGCCCTTGCTCAGGAAGCTGCCGGGCTCATTTCTGGCCTGCCACGGAACCCCCGCCAACCCCGACACCTACATCGCCTACCACTTCCAGGGCAAACGCGTCCTCAAAGAATTGTACCAACACTCTGATCTGCGGGTATGCTTCTTCGGCCACACCCACCGGCGGGCTTTGTGGTACCGGGATATCCGGGGCAAGGTCGCCCTGCGCCTGATTTCCCCGGCGACGATGCAGTTATCCCCGGAGGAACACTATCTCATCAATCCCGGCAGCGTCGGCCAGCCCCGGGACGGCAACCCCGAAGCGGCCTACGCCATCTTTGACGACGAGGCAGCCTCTATTGAGTTCAAGTCCGTGCCGTATGATGTCAGCGGGGCCCAACGCCGCATTCTGGCCGCCGGGCTGCCCCCTTATCTGGCGGAGCGCCTGGCCCTGGGAACATAGAAGCGAGGTTTTAGGTTTTAGGTTTTTGGCTAATAGCTAACTGCTAATAGCTACAAAGGGGGACGAGAGAATGGCTTACCAAAAAGAAGGGGTACTGAAAGACGGCGCCCGGGTCAATCTGCGGCCCTTGGTTAAGGAAGACCGGGAGATGCTGCTGAAATTCTTCCAGGGTCTCGATGCCAAGGAATTGAGCTTCCTGCGCAGTGACGTGCGGGACCCGGCCGTCATCGATCACTGGGTGAACCACATCGACTATCGCCGGGTCTTTCCCCTGGTGGCGGAAGCCGACGGCCGCATCGTGGGAGATATCACCCTCCACATGCGCCGGGTGGGGTGGAAGCGCCATCTGGGCAATGTGCGGGTGGTGGTGTCGCCGGATTACCAGGGCCGGGGCTTGGGTACCCTGCTGATCAATGAGATCGTCGAACTGGCCGGGGAATTCGGCCTGGAAAAGCTCATCGCCGAGATTCATCTCCAGGCCCAGGGAGCTTTCAACGCCTTCAAAAAGGCGGGGTTTTCCGTCAAGGCGGTGTTCGAGGACCTGGTCAAGGACCCGGCCGGCAACAGCAGCGACCTGATGGTCATGGTCTGCGACATCCAGGCACGGGATAAATAAGAGGGGAAAAGGCGAAAAGGGGAAAAGGGGGGGAGAAGATTGCCTCCATCTTTTATAAGCGCCCAACGCCATTCCCCCTTGAGCAGCGGCGGAAAAACCGGGGACACAAGAAAGCTCAGGTTTTTTTCCCTTTTCCCCTTTTTCCCTTTTCGCCCTTATTTAATCCCACTCATAAAAGTATCCGGGTTTATTCAACACCTCGGCGCCTTCGGGGTGGAGCAGCACCATGTCCTCCAGGCGAACGCCGCCCCAGCCGGCGAGGTAGATGCCCGGCTCCACGGTCAGCACGCACCCGGCCGGGAGCACGCTTCTCCTGGCCTCGGACTGGCTCAGGTTGGGGGTCTCATGCACCGCCAGCCCCACCCCATGTCCCAGGGAGTGGCCGAAGGCCTCGCCGAAGCCTGCGGCGGCGATCACCTCCCGGGCCAGGGCATCGCCTGCCAGGCTGTCCATGCCGGCCTTAAGTCCGGCCTCGGCCCGGGCCTGGGCCCGGCGCACCAGGGAGTAAATCTTCCGGAAGTGGTCATCGGCAGGCCCCAGGATGAAGGTGCGGGTCATGTCAGCGCAGTAGCCGTCGATTTTGGCCCCCATGTCGATGATGATGGGCTCGCCATTCTTGAGGGGATAGTCCCCGGGGTGGTGATGGGGCCGGGCGCTGTTGGGCCCGGCCGCCACCATGGGGGGAAAGGCCAGGCCCTCGGCCCCGCCTTCCCGGAGGCGCTTTTCGATCTCCCAGGCCACCTGGCGCTCGGTCAGACCCGGGG
>JAHIKF010000436.1 GCA_018897875.1 Pseudomonadota bacterium
CGGCAACCAGTTCCAGGCGGCCGGGGAGACCGGGTATGACTTCAAAGTAGGGAATGCCATCGTCGGCCCCACGGTCTCGCTGCAATATGCCACCCAGACCACCGGAGGCTTCACCGAAAGCAATGCCGGGGCCCTGAATCTCAAGGTGGCCAGTCAGACGGCGGATTCCCTGCAAACGGGTATCGGGGCACGGGTGTCCTACAGAGCCAAGGTAGGGAACGTCACCGTCAAGCCGCAACTCGCGGTGGTCTGGCAGCACGAGTTTTCGAATAACACTCGCGGCGTCGACGCCCGCCTGGCCCAGGGCAGCAGCACCATGAACTGGCGGACCGATAAAATCGGCCAGGACTTTGCGGTGGTGAGTTTCGCTCTCCCGGCGAGAGTCTCCAAAAACCTCGTGGCCCACGTCGGCTACACCGCCGAAGTGGGACGGAGCAAAAGCTCCAACCAGGGGATCAACCTGGGCCTGAGATATGAATTCTAATTGATTTTCGTTAATTGCCCTCGTTCCCAAGCTAAACTTGGGAACGAAGGCATGGTTCATACCAAACTGCAATCATACAGGTAAGTTATCTTCTGTAGCGGACCCATGTGTCCGCCCTCAGGTGGGGCGCACAAGCGGGTGCGCCCCTACAGACCGTGAGCTTTTCTTACTTATATGAGAGCAACCTGGTATGAGAAGTGCTGTTTGAGATAAGTACGACAGGTTTACGGCTGCCATAGATGCGCCGGGGGGCCGCCGGTGGGCAACCCCGGCGGCTTGGCGGTCATCGTGTCTGTGGGTGCCGGCCTGAGCTTACGCCTTCCACAGCCCGTGCAGGTTGCAGTACTCCCGGGCCGTAACCTTCTCGGCCTTGATTTCAAAGGTGGCCTCCGGGGCCTCTCCGGGGTTGAGAAATTTCCGGTAGGCCTGGCCGTCGGCCATGACCTCGATCCACTCGATGTAGTGGGCCGCCTCCATGGGGTGCGCCACGCTCCCCACCTTCACCTTAAAGCCCGTAGCGGTCTTCTCGATCACCGGCACATGTTTTTCCTTGGCGGCGTCCATGGTGTTTTCCAGGAAGAGCTTCATGGGCTGGCCGCAGCAGACCAACTGGCCGGCCCCGGCATGGAGCATCTCGACGATATTGCCACAGACTTCGCACTTGTAGATTTGCAGTTTCTCGGTCATGTCATCATCCTCCTTACAGGACATCTTTTGGGTTTGCACCGCACCGCTTCAGCCATGTAGGCCGCCGATGGATGCGGTTGATTTCTGCCTTAGGCCACCTTGGAAAATGCCTTGGCGCCGCTGTTGCATACCGGGCACTTCTCGGGCGGGTGGTCTTCACAGGTGTAGCCGCACACGGAACACACGTAGTAGTCCACGTCTTCAGCTTTTTTGTCCAGGTTGGCCAGGGCCTTTTGGTACAGGCCGGCGTGAATCTTTTCCACCTCGTTGGCGTAGTTGAAGCTCCGTTCCGCCGCCTTGTTGCCTTCGGCCTGGGCCGCGGCGATCATTTCCGGATACATGTGCTCAAACTCGTGAGTTTCCCCGGCGATGGCCGCCTTGAGGTTTTCCGCCGTGGTCTTGATGCCGCCCGCCACCCGCAAATGGGCGTGGGCATGCACGGTCTCGGCTTCGGCAGCGGCCCGGAAGAGCTTGGCCACCTGGGGATAGCCTTCCTTCTCCGCCTGTTTGGCAAAGGCCAGATACTTGCGGTTGGCTTGAGATTCACCGGCAAACGCTTCCATCAGGAATTGTTCAGATTTGGTCATGTTGTCCTCCTGTTTATCGTTAGCATGAATTATTTTGGCTTGTCTTGAGCAGGTTCGTAGAGATAACCGCAAATTCCACACTCATAGTCTTGCATGCTTGACTCCTTTAACCGAAGTTCTCCCAGCCGCCCTTGTTGATGTGGGCCTCCCGCTCCGCCTCGGCCAGTTTCTTGATGCGGTAAGCCGAATCCCGCAGAACCCCGTAAAGCACGCCGCACCCCACGTCTTGCCGGGCGGCATCGCCGGCGTCAGCCACCTGCAACATGAGGTCGGCCAACTCCAGGGTCTTCTTGAGGCATTCATTCGTCAGCGGCACGGCTCGATGTCTTCCCGGTTCTTTCGGCTGATTGGTTTACCGGCAATTCTTCTGCGGGTACTCCGACGGTAGCCCCGAACCTTTTCTTTAATCACTATCCAAGATGTGTGCCACCCTTATATGCCTTGATCCCGCAGTTTTAATTTGCAAACAAATCAATTGGTTGTGAAATAGGTGCGATTTGCGGCCCCCGGCGGCTACCGCCGGTACCGGCCGCTGACCATGAGACACTTCGAGCTGGCTTATGAATAAGAATTTGATTTTGCTAAAGATAATAAGGCAGGACTGTCTCAGTTTTCCTGGTGAGACAGGGATGTCTCATGAGACACCAGGAAGCGATAGAGGGTGGCCCGGCCTACCCCCAGAAGTTTGGCGGCCTTCACTTTATTGCCGCCGCACTGCATGAGGGCGGCCTGGACTGCGGCAACATTGAGCTTGGGGACCGGGCCCCGGACCCCACTGCTCCGCCTGATTTCCTGGGGCAGGTCTTCCGGCCCCGCCACCTCGCCGGGGCACCCGGCCAGGGCATAATGCACCGCGTTCTGCAATTCCCGCACATTCCCCGGCCAGGGGTAGCGCCGCAGCAGCTCAACGGCTGCGGGTGAAAAAGTCAAGACGCGCTGACCCCGGCTCCGGGCCTGCTCCAGAAAATATGCCAGCAGCAGGGGGATGTCAGACTGCCGCTCCCGTAAGGGCGGCAGTTTAAGAGGCACCACGTTGAGGCGATAGTAGAGGTCGGCGCGAAAACGCTGTTGCTCCATGGCCCGATTAAGGTCCCGGTTGGTGGCGCTGAGCACCCGCACGTCCACGGTGACGGGTTTTTCCCCGCCCACCGGCATAAAGGTGCCATTTTCCAAAACCCGCAGCAAGGTTACCTGCAGGGGCTTGGCCAGTTCGCCCACTTCATCCAGAAATATCGTCCCCCCGTGGGCCAGCTCAAACCGGCCCTTTTTATCCCGCACGGCCCCGGAAAAGGCGCCTTTGACGTGTCCGAAGAGTTCGCTCTCCACCACCCCTTCCGGCAGGGCGCCGCAATTCACCGGCACAAAGGGGCCGCGGCACCGCCGGCTCTCGCTGTGGATGGCGGCGGCTACCAACTCCTTGCCCGTGCCGGTCTCCCCCGTGATTAGCACCGGATAGTCATGCTCCGCCACTTTCTGAATCTGCCGGTAGATCTGCACCATCTTGGGATCTCGCCCGACAATGCCCGCAAAGCCGGTTGCGTCCTCCGTCCAGAACTTCAAACCCGCCAGGCTGGTAATGTCACGCATGGTGGCGAGAACGCCCACCAGACCCCCCGCCGCATCCGCCATACCCACCACCGCCATCTGGATCTGCTTGGGCTCACCGGTCTTGGTGACAATATTGAGCGGGTAATTGAGGTTGGTCCAGGTATCCGGCGCCTGCCCGCAAAACGAGCATTGATTGCCGCAAAAAGGCCGCCCGAAGGCCTCGTGACAGTCCCGGCCCAAAACCTCCTCCCGGGCATAACCGGTCAAAGCTTCCGCCGCCCGGTTGAAGCAGATGATGCGCCGCTCCCGGTCATGGCAGATGATCCCATCCGGCAGGTAGTCCAGAATTTGTTCCAGGTGTTTCTGATCCGCGGGAAATTTTTCCAAGATTGGGTCGGCCCCGGGTGAATTTAGCAATGCTTTGAGTTGAGCCAAACGATAGCGTATCGGTGAGACAATATCAAATTACGCTTATTGCCATTGCTCCGAAAATAAGCTATAATTAACTAAATTAATTAGCTAAATGGAGCAATTATTGTGCAACAAGAAAACTTGAGTCTCCTGGCATTTCAAAAAAGGTTTAGGACCGAAAAAGCTTGTCAGAA
>JAHIKF010000437.1 GCA_018897875.1 Pseudomonadota bacterium
CCTAAATCCCCCTTTAAAAAAGGGGACTTAAAACACCCGGCCTTCAAGATAGGGCTTGTTTTATGCCATACAATTTATGGATCGCAACACTTGGATTGCCCCATATCCGCCGGGGAGTAAGGCAGCTTACCGGTTTATCCAAAAGTGGTATAAGATGGACTTGGGGAAATAAGAGAGGATGAGACGCCCATGAAGGCCAAAGCCAAAGAGATTACCCCCCAGGAGCTGGCCGGGATCATCCGCCGGCATCCCCGGGTGGTGGCCTTAACCGGGGCCGGCATCTCGGTTGAGTCAGGCATCCCGGACTTCCGCAGTCCCGGGGGCCTCTGGGAGCGCTTTGACCCCATGGAGTATGCCCATATCCAGGCTTTCCGCCGCCACCCCGCCAAGGTATGGCAACTCCTCCAGGAGCTGGACGACACCATCACCCGGGCCCGGCCCAATCCGGCCCACTACGCCCTGGCGGAGCTGGAGGCCAGGGGGTTTTTGGCCGGCATCATCACCCAGAACGTGGACAACCTGCACCAGGCCGCGGGGTCCAAACGGGTGGTGGAATACCACGGCAACGCTTTGGTCTTTGTCTGCGATAATTGCCGCGGCCACCATCCCCGGGAAACCCTGGATTTTCCCCACCCCCCGCTCTATTGCCTCTGCGGCGGCCTGATCCGGCCCGACGTGGTCTTCTTCGGGGAGGCCATTCCCCCGGCGGCCCAGGCCGAGGCCGAAGAACTGGCCCAGCACTGCGACCTGCTCCTGGTCATCGGCACCTCGGGCGAGGTGGCCCCGGCCAGCTACATCCCCGCCATCGCCAAGGAATGGAACGCCATTATCGTGGAAAACAACCTGGAACCCACGCGGCTCACCTCAAGCCTCACGGACCACTTCCTCCCCGGCAAGGCTGGATTGGTCTTACCTCAGATACTGGCAGCCATTATTTGACTTCGTAATTTAGCCATTCCCCGGCTATTCCCAAAATATCTTCCTTGATTCAGGCAGTTGAGAATCCGGCACAAACTTAAATTGTTAAATAAATTTCTTGACTAAATATATTAATTATGCATATTGAGAATCCTAATTAATTTCAAAAAACCTTAATTAATCACTTTGAATGTTTGTTATGAACAAACCTTTTTTTGAAAAAGAAGAAGCCAAAGGAATCTTGGACTACGCCATTAAAAAATATGGCAAGAAACCCAACGTGTTAGGAATAGCCTTAGGGACAAAATATCAAGGCGGAAGACCCACCGACCAGCAGGGTCTTACCTTTTTCGTATCTAAAAAGATGCCCCCTAAAAATTTATCAGGCACCCAGTTACCGAAGTTTATCTATGGCAGATTCCCAGATGGGCGGATTAATTATCAGCATAAAATTATTACCGATGTTTTAGAAACCGGTGAGATTAAATTAGCTTGTTGTGCAGGGTCCGCAATTGAAGTCGGAAATGGTACCCTAAATCATGGAACAATTACCCTTTTATTTAAAAATAAGGAGAACAGCGACTCCGACAATTACTATATAATTACATGTTCTCATGTTATTGGCAAATTTCACAAAAATTATATCAGTACGGGAACAGAGTCAATTCAATACCCGGATACCAATATTGAGATAGCTGAAGTCATTGCAAGGACTGGATATATAAAGGGGACTAGAAATATTGAATACGATATTGCCTTAGCTCGCGTCAATATAGTTAATTATGAATCGACTGGTTACAAATTAGCCGACATGGATTGTAAATTAGACGAGGAAGATGTTATTTTTACTGGTTATTATTCGCGAAACAAGATTAAACCGGGAGAACGTTTCGATTGCCGGATGGGGAAGTCTAAGCCTAAAAATAATAAACCTGTTAGACATTATGAAGGAATTCTTCCGTTACCCAAATGGGGAGAATCATATAATTTTAATAATCTTTTTTCAATAGAAATGAAAAGCCGAGGTGGAGATTCAGGTGGGATTATTTATCACGATGATAATGTTGTTGGAATATTGGTCGCTAATTCCGAATCAGGATTCAGCTTCTTTCAACCGCTTGAAGATGCCATCAATTATATAGGGTCTGCACTCAATGGTTTAGCAATACGCGTTTTTTAATAAACCCAACTTATTGTAATTATATAAATTATCATGTGAGGATAAAATGAAAAATTACATTACATTAATAAGTGTAGTTTTGACTTGTTGTTTAATCAATATAAGCTGTTCTACTTTAGTTATATCTAAAGCTGTTGCTGATAAGGAACCAAATGGTATAAGAGTATATCCACCAAAAATATATTTAATTATCTATGAAAAACAGGAATTGCTTAAAACAAGTACTGACAAGATTGTTACCCAAAAGTTTATTAAAATTATGACATTGCCTGATATGACGAAAGGATATGATATAAAGCCAGTTAGTTTTTTGGCTAGAAATAACTTTGAAATATCTCTAAGTGATGGCCAGTTAACTAATCTCAAAGCTGACTTGGACACGACGGCAATAATCAACCTTCTGAAATCGATGGTGGAGAAAGGAGCAGAGGTAGCTAAGACGTCATTGGTTAGTGAGATAGAAATTGAGGGGAGTATAAAATGGGAGTCCGGTATGTATGAATTTGATACTAAGAATGGGCTATTTAAATTCATTCAATCACCGCAACCGAGCTTGCAATAAGTGAATTTGTTATCTGAAAATTCGATCCTCTATAAATGATGCGCCGGACAGGCTTTCTGATCTTAATTTGACCTTACCGAGTACTGCATTCCTGAAGAAAAAAGGGGCGACCCCACGGGTCGCCCCTACGCTTATACGGGTTGGGTGGAGGGCTTGGGGGAGGGCAGGGACGGTTTACGAAAACCCCTGGTCCTCCCCCCAATCTCTTATCCTTCCTCGCCCTCTCGGGCGAACGTCAGTCCCTTCTCATCCGCGTCCACCCGGATGGTGTCGCCTTCCTTGAAATCGCCCTCAAGGAGCATGGGGGCCAGCTTGTCTTGCAGGTAGGTCTGGATGGCCCGGCGCAGCGGCCTGGCCCCGTAGACCGGGTCGTAGCCGGCGTCGGCCAGGAAATCCCGGGCCTTGTCGCTCAGTTCCAGTTGCAGGTGCCGTTCTTCCAGCAGTCGCTTCAGCCGGACCATTTGCAGGGTAACGATCTCCCGCAGTTGTTCCCTGGTGAGCCGCTGGAAGATGAGGATGTCGTCCACCCGGTTCAGGAACTCCGGCTTGAAGTGAAGCCGGAGCGCCTCCATGACCCGGTCCCGCAGGATTTCTGCGTCGCTGACCTCGGCGATGTAATGGCTGCCGATGTTGGAGGTCATGATGATGATGGTGTTCTTAAAGTCCACGGTCCGGCCGTGGCCGTCGGTGAGGCGGCCGTCGTCCAGGATCTGGAGCAGGGAGTTGAACACCTCCGGGTGGGCCTTTTCGATCTCGTCAAACAGCACCACCGCGTAAGGCCGGCGGCGCACCGCTTCGGTGAGCTGGCCGCCTTCCTCGTAGCCCACGTACCCCGGCGGGGCGCCGATGAGCCGGGACACCGTGTGCTTCTCCATGTATTCGCTCATATCCAGGCGGATCATGGCCGCTTCCGAGTCAAACAGGAATTCGGCCAGGGCCCGGGCCAGTTCGGTCTTGCCCACCCCGGTGGGGCCCAGGAAGATGAAGGAGCCCAGGGGCCGGTTGGGGTCTTGTAAGCCGGAACGGGCGCGCCGCACCGCATTGGAGACGGCCCGCACCGCCTCTTCCTGGCCTACAATTCGCCTGGCGATGCGCTCTTCCATGTGCAGGAGTTTCTGCTTCTCCCCTTCGAGCATCCGGGTGACCGGGATGCCGGACCACTTGGAGACCACTTCGGCCACATCCTCGGCGTCCACCTCTTCCTTGAGCATGGCCCCTTCGGCCTGCATTTCCACCAGCTTCTGGTTTTCCTCCTCCAGTTCCTTTTGCAGATTCAGCAGGGTGCCATAGCTCAACTCCGCCGCCCGGGCCAGGTCGCCGATGCGCTCGGCGTGGGCCGCGTCGATTTTGGCCTTCTCGATATTTTCCTTGGTGGCCTGGATCTTGGTGATGGCCTCTTTTTCCTGATGCCAGCGGGCCGTGAGCACGGCGCTCTTTTCCTTCAGATCGGCCAGGGATTTTTCGATCTTTTCCAGGCGGTCTTGGGAGGCCGCATCCTGCTCCTTCCGCAAGGCCTCGCGCTCGATCTCCTCCTGGGTGATTTTGCGCTCCACCACGTCGATCTCCGCCGGGCGGGAATCGATCTCCATGCGCAGTTTGGACGCCGCCTCATCGATCAGGTCCACGGCCTTGTCCGGGAGTTGCCGGTCCGTGAGGTAGCGGTGCGACAGGGTGGCCGCCGCCACGATTGCCGCGTCCTTGATGCGCACCCCGTGGTGTATTTCGTATTTCTCTTTCAGCCCCCGGAGGATGGCGATGGTGTCCGCCACCGAGGGCTCGGCCACCATGATGGGCTGGAAGCGGCGCTCCAGGGCGGCGTCTTTTTCAATGTACTTGCGGTACTCGTTGATGGTGGTGGCGCCGACGCAATGCAATTCCCCCCGGGCCAGGGGCGGTTTGATCATGTTGGAGGCGTCCATGGCGCCCTCCGCCGCCCCGGCGCCCACCAGGGTATGGAGTTCATCGATGAACATGATGATCTGGCCGTCGGACTCGGTCACCTCTTTGAGCACCGCCTTGAGACGGTCTTCGAATTCGCCCCGGAACTTGGCCCCGGCAATCAGCGACCCCAGGTCCAGGGTCACCAGGCGCTTGTTTTTGAGGCCCTCGGGCACGTCGCCGTTGACGATGCGCTGGGCCAGGCCTTCCACGATGGCGGTCTTGCCCACCCCGGCTTCGCCGATGAGCACCGGGTTGTTCTTGGTGCGCCGGGAGAGCACCTGGATGATCCGCCGGATTTCGCTGTCCCGGCCGATCACCGGGTCCAGCTTGCCGTTCCGGGCCATTTCGGTCAAATCCCGGCCGTATTTCTCCAGGGCCTGAAATTTCTCTTCCGGGGCCTGGTCGGTGACCCTTTGAGCCCCCCGCAAGTCGGCCAGGGCCTTGAGGATGGCCTCGGGAGTGAGCCCCTGGGCCCTCAGCAGCCGGCCCGTTTCGTTGGCCTTGTCCGCGGTCAGGGCCCAGAACAGGTGCTCGGTGGAGATGTAATCATCTTTCATCTGGCCGGCCTGTTTGAAGGCGTCGTCCAGGGCCTTAGTCAGGCTCGGGGAAATATAGACCTGGGCCTCGCCGCTCACCTTGGGCAGGCGGGTTAAGAGGTCATCCACTCCCCGGGTCACGCTGCCGGGATCGATCTCCAGTTTTTTCAGGAGGGGGCGAATCAGGCCGTCCTCCTGGGCCAGGAGCGTGCGCAGCAGGTGGGCCGGCTCGATCTGGGGGTTCCCCAACTGCCGGGCCAGTGCCTGAGCCCCCTCCAACGCCTCCTGGGCTTTGTAGGTTAGCTTGTCCATTCTCACTGCCATTATTTCCAAACCTCCGCTAACTATGCCTAACATTTAGAAATTACTTGTAAAATGTTAAGCATCAAAGCAAACTTGTCAAGTCATTGTGACTATGTGATTATAATTGACGCTCTACCTAGCTCTAATGGTGGCCCATTCAGCCAATCTTTGGTAAGATGGACAACGATCTTATCATTGCACAACCTATTGTCAGGAATTCCCCTATGCCCGGCGACGAAATCTCCGCCATCCTCCAGGCCCTGGAACGCTTCAGCGGCAAGTATGAACAGGAAGCCGTCGACGCGGCCATCGCCCACCGGGAGGAAATCACCCCCTACCTCATCGACTGCTTGGAGAAAGTGGCCGCCGATCCGTCTATCTACTTAGAGGATGAGGGCTATTACCTGCATATCTACGCTTTCATGCTCCTGGGCCATTTTCAGGAAACCCGGGCGCATCAGGCCGTCGTGGGACTTTTTAGCCTCCCCGGCAACATACTCGACGAACTTTTCGGGGACCTCACCACCGAATACCTGGCCATGGTTTTGTTCAGGACCTGCGGCGGTGATTTTAACCTGATCAAATCTCTGATTCTCAATCAGCGGGCCCTTCCCTATGCCCGGGGCGAGGCGGCGCGAGCCCTGGTCTATGCCGTGGTGGCCGGTCAACTCCTCCGGGAGGAGGCGTTGACCTTTCTCAGCACCCTGTTCACCGGCGACGAGGCCGAACCACTATCCCCCTTCTGGGGCACGATTGTGGATAATATCTTGGACCTGTATCCCCAGGAACTCATGCCCGTAATCGAAGATGCGGCGGCGCGGGGTTTGCTGGATGGCGGCTATGTGGTGGAAGCGGACTTCGATCGTGCCCTCGGGAGCTCCATCGACAAAAGCCTGGAATATGTCCGCCAGGAGATGGAGCGGCGCCCCTGGAACGACCTGCACAGCCTGATGTCGGGATGGTCTTGCTTCCATGAGGAGCAATGGGCCCCCTATAGCATCCCGGCAGATGCCCCTACGACCAAGAACCCAAAACCCCAGAAGAAGAAAAAGAAGAAGATGGCCAAGGCCTCCCGGCGCAAAAACCGCCGTTAGCTCCGCCGCCACCTTCCTTGAGAGCGCGCTATGAAAACCATCGCCATCATCCCCGCCCGCTTCGGCTCCAGCCGTTTTCCGGGCAAACCCCTGACCCTTATCCTGGGAAAGCCCCTGATCCAGTGGGTCTATGAGCAGGCCCTGAAGGTCGAGGATTTGGACGGGGTCTGGGTGGCCACCGATGATGCGCGCATCTTCGATTGCGTCGCCTCTTTTGGCGGCCGGGCCCTCATGACCCGGGACGACCACCCCTCGGGCAGCGACCGCCTGGCCGAAGCCGCCACGCTGCTTAAGTTGGCCCCCGAGGACATTGTCATCAACATCCAGGGGGACCAGCCGGTCTTTCCCCCGGACCTCATCTCCCAATTGGCCGCGGTGTTGCGCCGGGACCCCGAAGTGGTCATGGTCACCCCGGTCAAGCGCTTGAGCGACCCTTTGGTTGCGGCCAACCCCAACACCGTCAAGGTGGTCTTCGACCGGGCCGGCCGCGCCCTCTATTTCTCCCGCAGCCTCTTGCCCTTCTGGCGGGACGGCGGCCACCCCACTTATTACCGGCACCTCGGCATCTACGCCTACCGGGTGCAGTTCCTCCAGGAGTTCGTGCACCTTTCCGTCGGGCGCTGGGAAGCGGCTGAGAAGCTGGAGCAGCTCCGGGCCCTGGAGCACGGCTTTGCCATTCACATCGTCGAGACCACCGGAGATACCCGGGAGGTGGACACCCCGGAAGACGCCCGGCAGGTGGAAGAGTTTCTCCGGCACCGCGCTTCGGCCTGAAACCGGATTGAGGCGAGGGCCGGCGAAAGCCCGGATGAAAATGGGGCAAACGGCCAAAGATTAGGGGATAGCGGGCGCAGGCGATGCCGATCCCTGATAATAGGCGGGGAACTTCTTGGCCAAGAACGGCGTTAAGTGGGCGGCAACGATATCCGCTACGAGGGCGGCGCCGCCATTGGTGTAGTGCATCAGGTCGTAATAGTAGGCGGAGTTTTTGGGCATCTCCCGGGCCAGATCGATCACCAGGACGCCTGCCTCCCTCCCCCGCTGTCTCACCACGTCGTTATAAAGCTCCAGCACTTCCCAACCGAGGTCGCCATTCATGTCAGGAGTCACCCTGAGAGTCGCCAGATTAATCCCGGTGAGGTCATCCACCCCCTGGCCGTAAAGCGCCGGTTGGGTTAAAAACACCGGCTCCATACCGTGTTCTCGGGAAAGGGCGATTAACTCCTGGATTCTCTCTCCAAAGGGCTTTAAATATTTTTCCCGGTGTAACTGTTTTATGGCCTGCTTGCGGTCTAAAGTTACTTCAAGGTTGCTGTAACTTTTCAGATCTCTTTCCCCCATATCTCTGGCTGCGACGGCCATTACCGATTTAGGAAAATAATATCGGTAAATATTTAAGGAAGCTGCCGCCAACTCACTATAATTGGCCAGGGAGGCCAGCATTCTTTCCAAGGACCTGAAATTGAGGCTTTTCAGCCTGGTATCGTATTCCCTGGCCGCGCTTACCCCTAGATCATTGATCCCCACCAGGAAAATAAGGACCTTGGGGTTCAGCTTGACCATAAAGTCTCTCACCAAAATTATATTGCCAAAGGTCGAATAGCCGCAAAACCCGGCGTTATTGACCCAGGTTCTCCTGAACCCATGATGTAATCTCTCTTCCAACTGATGCGGCCAGGTTTTGTCTTCGGGGAGATCATAGCACTCGGTCGTACTGCCGCCGACGGTGACTATGGTGAGCCAGTCGGCAAAATTCCCGGGAGGCTCAGGCCCCCGGAAACCCAGGGAATTGCTCTGGTGAACCACCACCCGGTCTAATTTGCCGGAGCCCTCGTGATAGATGATTTCCTTTTTATTGACCGGCAGGATGATTTTGTTACCCTTGATCCTGAAGCCCAAGGGATTATAAACTCTCAAGATAATTTCGCAGATACCTAAGACCAATATCAGACTTATGAGCAAAACCAATATATTTTTAACAACATTGCCAAATCTGATCCGCAATGTTGTTGGTAACACTTCTTTTTGTGACATTACTTGCCACTCCTAGTGGCTTTTATGTACCATGCGTTACTGAAATGTCAAGGGGAATTCAGTCTCGGCGCCAACGCCGGTTCCGCTATTGCGATAAATCGCCGGGTAACCACAAGCATTACTTAATGAGTGCGGCCCCGGCCTAATCCCTTGCCAGGACGGCTGGATTTGACTATAGTTGCGTTAAAGGACCCTTCAATGCCCACGGCTCAACGTCACCGGCTCTTATGATCGCGTCTCCAAAACGGCAAATTTCTCCCGTGGTCATCTCCACGGCCCTGGGCCATGACGGCCGGGGTATCTTCCCCTACACCCTGCTGCCCGGCTACCGCCGGCTCCTGGCCGCGGTCAGGGACACCGGGACCACGGTGTGCACCAAATCCGCCACCCGCTTTAAACGCCGGGGGAACTTCATCCCCGCCAACCCCCTCACCTGGAAATACATCCGGCGGCTCCCGGATATGGGCATGCTCAACGCCTACGGCCTCACCAACGCCGGGGTGGAAGTCTGCGCCGCGGATATCCGGCGGGCCTGCGACGAGGGCTTCAAAATCATCCCCAATATCTATCCCGAATTCATCAAGGGCACGGCCATCGCCATCCGGGAGACCCTGGAGGCTGTTTCGATCTACCAGCGGAGCCTGGGCCCTCATTTCCAGGCCCTGGAACTCAACTTCTCCTGCCCCAACTCCGAGGAGGCCATTGCCAAAAACGTGGTCCAGGCGCTCCAGGCCACCCGGAAAGTGCGCAGCCTCTATCCGCGGCTGTTTTTAATCGCCAAGCTCAGCATCTGCCACCCCTACGAGTTCGCCCAGGAACTGGAGCGCATCGGGGTCAACGCCCTCCACGCCGTCAACACTATCCCCTACAATATTGTCTTTCCGTTGCAGCGCTCCCCCCTGAACGAGGTGAGCGGCGGCGGCGTCTCCGGGGGGCCGTCATTTCCCCTGGCCTTAAAGTACAATGAGGAATTGCGGCAAAAAGTGCACCTGTTGTTGATCATGGGCTGCGGCGTCACCTGCGCCGACGACGTCCAGCGCTACTTCGACCTCGGCGCCGACGCGGTCAGCCTGTGCACCCTGGCCCTCCGGAAGCCTCAGGCCGCGGCCAGGATCGTGCTCAAGTTTAACGCCTGAGCCGGCGGCCTTACCAAAGGGGTAAATGGAGCAGCTGAAATCCATCGCCACCCGCATCTCCCGGGGTAGCCGGGAGGCCCGCCTGGTCATGGCCGTAGGGCCGTAGGGCGGGAAAGCAAAGCGCATCCCGCCTTTTGCATCATTGCCTCTCTAGACGCCGAACGTTA